>NZ_VFWS01000018.1:0-68975 GCF_006443065.1 Mesorhizobium sp. B1-1-5
CGGGCGACCGCTCCGGCCGGCGGGGCTACACCGTCGCCCGGCCGGCTGCAATCCTCAGGCGAAGTACCGCCTAATCCTGGCAGTGCCGCGGAATGTGCACGCGCCGCCAACTGGTCGAACCTTCCCGCACCGCCACTCTACGCGCTACCGTCCCGTAAGACGGCGGGATTTCCCGGATGCGGACCTGTTGCGGCCGCACCAGCACTTCATGGGCAACCGCTTCAAATTCCGCCGGCTGAACCACGCGCCGGACGCGCTCCGGCTGGATCACGACCGTTTCGGCGACGCGCGCATAGCGGGCCTTGCGCCATACCTTGCACAGCACCTTGCGGCCATGGATGACGCGCCATTCCCAGGCATAGCCGGCATCGTCGACCTTGACCGTGTGGTAGATCGTGCGCGTCACCGCAGGCACCCTCTCATAAGTGACGCGCGCCGGCGCGATCTGCTCCACGCCCTGGTAGGTGCCGTAAATCGGCGCGTCGTAGTCGACCACCTGTCCGCCGGGGTTCAGCATCACGTCCTCGTAGACGGTATCGTAAAGTGCCGGCCTGTGGGTCGGCTCGTAGCATTCGAGCGCGCGGCTGCCTGCGGCGGTTTCACAGACGCTGGCAAGCATCGCGACTGCCGCCAGCGATGCGGAGCTTTTGCGGATCATGACATTCCCCCGTTGAAAAGGACGTCTTCACAACGCAGGACTGTAACGGAAGCTCCGGGGGCGGACAGCGATTTCAAGGCTTTTCGTTAAGCATTGCGGTTAAGGAATTGCTACCTTGCGAGCGGCTTTCGGGGGCCAGCCGAGACCGGGCCGTCCCATTAGGCCAGGGCGCCCGTGCTCCGCGGGCTTGCCGCGCTTGATTCGAGTTAACCAGATGGCTAGGAGAGGCGGCCTTGCGCTAGGGTGAGCCGGCATCCTATTTAGGTCGTAACCAATCCAGAACGATTCCGCGCGATTGCTGATATACCAAGGTGCCGGAATCCATCTCCAACAAGGGTAGTCCATGAAGAACCCCGTTGAAACCTACATGAACCTCGTTCCGATGGTGGTCGAGCAGACCAACCGCGGCGAGCGTGCCTATGACATTTTCTCGCGCCTCTTGAAGGAACGCATCATCTTCATCACCGGTCCGGTCGAGGACGGGATGGCGACGCTGGTTTGTGCACAGCTTTTGTTCCTCGAGGCAGAGAACCCCAAGAAGGAAATCAACCTCTATATCAATTCGCCGGGCGGCGTCGTCACCTCGGGCATGGCGATCTACGACACGATGCAGTTCATCAAGCCGGCGGTGTCGACGCTCTGCATCGGCCAGGCTGCCTCGATGGGTTCGCTGCTTCTGACCGCCGGCCACAAGGATATGCGCTTTGCCACGCCGAACGCCCGGATCATGGTCCATCAGCCGTCAGGCGGCTTCCAGGGCCAGGCCTCGGACATCGAACGTCATGCGCAAGACATCATCAAGCTGAAGCGCCGCTTGAACGAGGTCTATGTCAAGCACACCGGCAAGAGCTATGACGAGATCGAGAAGACGCTCGACCGCGACCATTTCATGACCGCGGACGAGGCCAGGGACTTCGGACTGATCGACAAGGTCATTTCCAGCCGCGAGGCGGTCGAGACAGCCACCGCTTCAGCCTGACCTCGACGGCAAATGGCAGCATAACGCGGTTTTGGCGCGTCTTGCGGCATTTCGGCCACATTTGGCTGTTCCCTCAGGCGTTGGGATTGCCTACGTTAAGGCTATGTTGATTTTCGACGGCTTAGCTTTGCGTGGGGTTGCTGCGAATCATTGCCGCGTTTTCTGATTTGTGTTTCGTACGGAATGCGCTGTGTGAGCCGGGACACTGGCGGCGGCGGATTCCCGCGATAGATTGGTGAAGACGTCACTCAAAGCCAGACGGTCGGCGGGCGTCGGTGAAAGGACAGAAAAATGAGCAAGGTCAGCAACGGCGGCGGTGATTCAAAGAACACCCTCTACTGCTCGTTTTGCGGCAAGAGCCAGCACGAGGTCCGCAAGCTGATCGCCGGGCCGACGGTCTTTATCTGCGACGAATGCGTCGAGCTATGCATGGACATCATCCGCGAGGAGAACAAGACCTCGATGGTGAAGTCGCGCGAAGGCGTGCCGACACCGCAGGAAATCCTCAAGGTCCTCGACGATTACGTCATCGGCCAGCCCTATGCCAAGCGCGTGCTGTCGGTGGCGGTTCACAACCACTACAAGCGCCTGGCGCATGCCGGCAAGAACAACGACGTCGAGCTGGCCAAGTCCAACATCCTTCTGATCGGCCCGACCGGCTGCGGCAAGACGCTTCTTGCGCAGACGCTCGCCCGCATCATCGACGTGCCGTTCACCATGGCCGACGCCACGACGCTGACCGAGGCCGGCTACGTCGGCGAGGATGTCGAGAACATCATCCTGAAGCTGTTGCAGTCGGCCGACTACAATGTCGAGCGGGCGCAGCGCGGCATCGTTTATATCGACGAAATCGACAAGATCTCGCGCAAGTCGGACAATCCCTCGATCACCCGCGACGTGTCGGGCGAGGGCGTGCAGCAGGCGCTCCTGAAGATCATGGAAGGCACGGTCGCCTCCGTGCCGCCGCAGGGCGGCCGCAAGCATCCGCAGCAGGAATTCCTCCAGGTCGACACCGCCAACATCCTGTTCATCTGCGGCGGCGCCTTCGCGGGGTTGGACAAGATCATCTCGGATCGCGGCCGCAAGACCTCGATCGGCTTCGGCGCCACCGTGGCTTCGCCCGAGGATCGGCGTACCGGCGACCTGTTCCGCCAGGTCGAGCCGGAGGATCTCCTGAAATTCGGCCTGATCCCGGAATTCGTCGGTCGTCTGCCGGTCCTGGCGACGCTGGAAGACCTCGACGAGCCGGCGCTGATCCAGATCCTGACCGAACCGAAGAACGCGCTGGTCAAGCAGTATCAGCGGCTGTTCGAGATGGAGAATGTCGACCTGACGTTCCACGAGAACGCGCTGTCGGCGATCGCCAAGCGCGCCATCGAGCGCAAGACCGGCGCGCGCGGCCTGCGCTCCATCATGGAAGCTATCCTGCTCGACACCATGTTCGAGCTGCCGGCGCTGGAAGGCGTGCGCGAGGTGGTGATTTCGGAAGAGGTGGTGTCCGGCAACGCCCGGCCGCTCTACATCTATTCCGAACAGAAGGAAAAGAAGGGCAATGTCAGCGCCTGAAATGGCACTGTGCCCGACAATTTTCATGGAACGGCGCCCGCGTGGCGCCGTTTTGCTGTCAAGGGCGGGGAGGCGAGCAGTGGAAGGGCTCGAAGGACCGTGTTAACCCTTGATCTTTGCCTCGGCTACATCCACCTAACAACAGAAGGCCGAGGCGCCGAATTCTGTGCTGTAAAATTCCCGTCACAAACGGTGGTAGGCGGAACGACGCTCGGTCGTTAATATGAGATTCGCGGTTGGCTAAATAAGCGGCCGCGACATGAAAGGTTGGACAATGGCCAAGATATCCAAGGCTTCCGGCGACGGCGTTTTCGCAGTCCTCCCACTGCGCGATATCGTCGTGTTCCCGCATATGATCGTTCCGCTCTTCGTGGGCCGTGAAAAGTCGATCAAGGCGCTGGAAGAGGTGATGGGTCAGGAAAAACAGATCCTGCTTGCCACCCAGATGAATGCAGCCGACGACGATCCTGAGCCCGGTGCGATTTTCGACATCGGCACGCTCGCCAATGTGCTGCAGCTTTTGAAGCTTCCCGACGGCACGGTGAAGGTGCTGGTCGAGGGCGCCTCGCGCGCCAAAATCGTCTCGTTCACCGACCGTGCCGATTTCCATGAGGCCCGCGCCACGGCGCTCGCCGAGCCGGAAGAGGAAGAGGTCGAAATCGAGGCGCTTGCCCGCTCGGTCGTCACCGACTTCGAGAATTACGTCAAGCTGAACAAGAAGATCTCGCCCGAAGTGGTGGGTGCCGCCAGCCAGATCGACGATTATTCCAAGCTCGCCGATACGGTTGCATCGCATCTCGCCATCAAGATCCCCGAGAAGCAGGAGATGCTTGCAACGCTTTCCGTCAAGGAGCGTCTGGAGAAGGCGATGGGCTTCATGGAAGCCGAAATCTCCGTGCTCCAGGTGGAAAAGCGCATCCGTTCGCGCGTCAAGCGCCAGATGGAGAAGACGCAGCGCGAGTACTACCTCAACGAGCAGATGAAGGCGATCCAGAAGGAGCTCGGCGAGGGCGAGGACGGCCGCGACGAGGCCGCCGAGATCGAGGCGCGCATCAAGAAGACCAAGCTTTCCAAGGAGGCCCGCGAAAAGGCGGAGGCCGAGTTGAAGAAGCTGCGCTCGATGTCGCCGATGTCGGCTGAATCGACGGTCGTGCGCAACTATCTCGATTGGCTCTTGTCGATCCCGTGGGGCAAGAACTCCAAGGTCAAGCAGGACCTCGCCTTTGCGCAGGACGTGCTCGATGCCGATCACTTCGGCCTCGACAAGGTCAAGGAACGCATCGTCGAGTATCTCGCCGTGCAGAGCCGCCAGAAGAAGCTGAAGGGGCCGATCCTGTGCCTCGTCGGCCCGCCCGGCGTCGGCAAGACCTCGCTCGGCAAGTCGATCGCCAAGGCCACCGGCCGCGAGTTCATCCGCATGGCGCTCGGCGGCGTGCGCGACGAGGCCGAGATCCGTGGCCACAGGCGGACCTATATCGGCTCGATGCCCGGCAAGGTCATCCAGTCGATGAAGAAGGCCAAGAAGTCCAACCCGCTCTTCCTGCTCGATGAGATCGACAAGATGGGCCAGGACTTCCGCGGCGATCCGTCGTCGGCTCTGCTGGAAGTGCTCGATCCGGAACAGAACTCGACGTTCATGGATCATTACCTCGAGGTCGAATACGACCTGTCGAGCGTGATGTTCGTGACGACGGCGAACACGCTGAACATCCCTGCGCCCTTGATGGACCGCATGGAAATCATCCGTATCGCCGGCTACACCGAGGACGAGAAGATCGAGATCGCCAAGCGTCACCTGATGCCCAAGGTGATCCGCGACCATGCCCTGCAGCCGAACGAATTCTCGGTCGGCGAGGACGCGATCCGCGGCATCATCCAGACCTACACGCGGGAAGCCGGCGTGCGCAGCCTGGAACGCGAGCTGATGAAGCTCGGCCGCAAGGCGGTGACCGAGATCCTGCGGACGAAGAAGAAGACGGTGAAGATCACGGCGGACAACCTCGCCGATTATCTCGGCGTGCCGCGCTTCCGCTTCGGCCAGATCGAGGCCGACGATCAGGTCGGCGTGGTCACGGGTCTTGCCTGGACGGAAGT
Source organism: Mesorhizobium sp. B1-1-5 (assembly GCF_006443065.1). NCBI lineage: Bacteria > Pseudomonadati > Pseudomonadota > Alphaproteobacteria > Hyphomicrobiales > Phyllobacteriaceae > Mesorhizobium > Mesorhizobium sp. B1-1-5. Next base: position 5,298 of record NZ_VFWS01000018.1, read on the forward strand.
CGGCGGCGAGCTGCTGACGGTCGAAGGCGTCATGATGCCCGGCAAGGGTCGCATGACGGTGACCGGCAATTTGCGCGACGTGATGAAGGAATCGATCTCGGCGGCGGCGTCCTACGTCCGCTCGCGCGCCATCGATTTCGGCATCGAGCCGCCGCTGTTCGACAAGCGCGACATCCACGTGCATTTGCCGGAGGGTGCCACGCCGAAGGACGGCCCGTCCGCCGGTGCGGCCATGGCCACGGCCATCGTGTCGGTGCTGACGGGTATTCCGGTCCGCGCCGATGTGGCGATGACCGGCGAGATCACGCTGCGCGGCCGTATTCTGCCGATTGGCGGCCTGAAGGAGAAGCTGCTCGCGGCGTTGCGCGGCGGCATCAAGAAGGTCCTGATCCCGGAAGAAAACGTCAAGGATCTGGCGGAGATTCCGGACAACGTGAAGAACGGCATGGAGATCGTCCCGGTCTCGCGGGTCGGCGAGGTGCTCGCTCACGCGCTGACCAGGATGCCGGAGCCGATCGAGTGGGTCGAGCCGGTCAATGCGCCGGCTCCGGTCGACAGCGGCGACGAAGCCGGAAAGTCGCTTGCTCATTAGTTCTTTCTAATATTGCAGCGCACAAAGAGAGAGCCGGGCTTCAAGCCCGGCTTTTTCATGTGAAAAGCCACGAAAAAGTGGAAAAAAGCCCGGAATTCCGCGGTTTTCGGGCTTGGGTTCCGGAGCGCTTCTTTCTAAAGTCCGTTTCCTGCCGGATGAGTCGTGGTTCCGGTTTTCTCATGGAAGGGAATTTTTATGAACAAGAACGAACTGGTGTCCGCCGTCGCCGACTCCGCAAGCATTTCGAAGGCTGATGCGCAGTCCGCCGTCGATGCGGTGTTCTCCGTGATCACTGGCGAACTGAAGAAGGGCGGCGATGTCCGGCTTGTCGGCTTCGGAAATTTCACCGTGTCAAAACGCGCTGCTTCGACCGGCCGCAACCCGCAGACCGGCGCGGAAGTGCAGATTCCGGCGCGCACCGTGCCGAAGTTCTCGGCCGGCAAGGGCCTCAAGGACGCGGTCAACTAAGACCTTTTCTTTTAAGACCAGAAAAGCCGGGCAAGCCCGGCTTTTCTTTTTTGCGGCTGTTCGCGGCCGCTCAGGCCGTCGGCGCGTCGGCGCGCATCAGGCCTTCCTGTTTCAAATCCGCCCACAGCGCCGCAGGTATCTTGGTGTCGAGCAGGGCGCGGTTGCTTTCGACTTCGGCCCGCCGCTGGCCGCCAGGGATCACCGACACCACCGAAGGATGCTGCAGCGGGAATTGGAGCGCCGCCTCGATCAGGCGCACATTGTGGCGCTTGCAGACGGCTTCGATACGCGCAACGCGATCCAGGATCTCCTTCGGCGCCTCGCTGTAATTGTAGAAGGCTCCGGGCTTCGGGCCGGTCGCCAGCACGCCCGAATTGTAGGGGCCGCCCAGCACGATGCCGATGCCGCGCTTCTGGCAAAGCGGCAGGAACGATTCCAGCGCCTCCTGCTCGAGCAGCGTGTAGCGGCCGGCGAGCAGGAACAGGTCGAAATCGCCGCGTTCGGCGAGTGTCTGTGCCACCTGCCACTCGTTGATGCCGCCGCCAAAGGCCTTGATGACGCCCTGGTCGCGCAGCGAAAGCAACCCGTAATAGCCGGACGACATGAACTCCTCTATCCGGGCGTCGGAGGCTTCCTTGCTGCCATGGGTAAAGATGTCGACGTCGTGGACGAAGAGGATGTCGATGCGGTCGACACCTAGACGTTCAAGCGAGGCCTCGAAGGAGCGCATGACGCCGTCATAGGAGTAGTCGTAGACCTCCCGGCGCGACGGCGTCTCGAAGAACTTGCCGATGCCGGTGCGCTGGTCCGGCGGGGCGACGCGCATGATGCGCCCGACCTTGCTCGACAGCACATAGTCGTCGCGCTTCCTGCCGCGCAGGAACGGGTTGAGGCGGGTTTCCGACAGGCCGAGGCCATAGAGCGGCGCCGTATCATAGTAGCGGCAGCCGGTCGCCCATGCCGCTTCCAAGGTGGCGTTGGCGTCCTCGTCGGAGATGGCGCGATAGAGATTGCCGAGCGGCGCGGTGCCGAAGCCGAGCTCGGTGAAGGTGATGCCGCCATTGCCGATGCGGTCGAAGTGCCGTGTCTTCATGTCTGACGATGTCCCGGAGTGATTTGTCTAACATGACACTATCACGCTCGTGGCCCAGCAAAAGTGCCGAGGCTCGTTGGACAGCGATTTTCGCGGTGGTAGCATGAACAAAAACAAGCCTTTCGTGGTCGCGAGCCGCAATTCCATAGAGGCAAGCGGCACCCCGGCAGGCAAGGTGAGCCGTCATGACCAAAGCCGCATCAGGCATGTTCGCGACTGCGCTGGACGAGCTTGGCGCGGTGCTGGCGCGCACGGATGAAGCTCGCATCGACGCCGCCTGCGAAATGCTTGCCGGCGCCGGCAGGATCGCCGTCTATGGCTGCGGCCGCGAGGCGCTGCAGGTCAAGGGCTTCGCCATGCGGCTCTACCATCTCGGCCTGCCGGTCTCGGTCGTCGGCGACATGACCACGCCGCCGCTGGGGCGAGGGGATGTGTTCCTGGCGAGCTCAGGTCCCGGCGAGACCACCACGGTGTTGACCTTGATGCGGGTTGCCCGCGATGCCGGCGCGACGGTGCTGCTCTTGACGGCAGAACCGGAAAGCAGCGCCGCCAAGCTCGCCGACTTCGCCCTCGTCATCCCGGCGCAGACGATGGCCAGCGACCAGGGCGAGGCAAGAAGCTCGGTGCTGCCGATGGGCTCGCTGTTCGAAGGCGCGCTGTTTCTTCTGTTCGAGATCATGGTGCTGAAGCTCCAGGCGCTGACCAATGCGACGCCGGAAGCGATGCGCGCCAGGCATACCAATATGGAGTAGAGGATGCGCTACGAGCTGATGCTGCCGCACCAGATCCGCAAGGCGATCGAGGAGAACTGGCCGGTGGTGCTGCCGCTCGGTGTGCTCGAATATCACGGCGAGCACATGGCGGTCGGCATGGACACGCTGGCGGTAATCAAGACGGTCGAACTGATCGAGAAGGAAAGGGAAATCGTTATCCTGCCGCCCTTCTATTATGGCGCGGCAAGCTATGCCGTCGCTGCGCCGGAAGGCAGCGGCTCGGTGCAGGTCGGCGGCCCGGCGCTTTCGCCTTTCGCGGAGGAATTGTTCTACGGGCTGCTGCGCATCGGCTTCCGCAACATCCACGCCATCATCCATCATCAGACCGAGAATTTCGCGGCCGGCATGCCGACCGATCTGGCCTTCAAGACCGCCGGCCGGCAAGCAATCTTCCGCTTCCTCGAAAAGGAGCGCGGCGAAGGCTGGTGGGGCTCGAACGCGATGGCCGATTACTATGCCGGCCATGCGCAGGGTGAGAATGTCTTCAACTGGGTGCAGGTGCACCCGCTGATGCCGGCCGCGATGAACGGCAAATATCCGTTCGACCATGCCGGCATCGGCGAAACCTCGCTGATGCTGGCGCTATGCCCGGAGGCGGTGGACGAGAAGCATTTCGCCGACAACACCGGCTGGTACACGAAAAGCGCCGCGGAAGCCTCGGAGGGTCTCGGCAAGATCGGGGTCGCGATGATCCTTGACCATTTGCGGTCGATCCTGGTGCAATAGGCGCGGTTCTTCCTTCTCTCCTTGTGGGAGAAGGTGGATCGGCGCGCAGCGCCGAGACGGATGAGATGAGGGGTGTTCCAGCGGAGTGAGACGTCGGCTTTCCCTGGAACACCCCTCATCCGGCCGCTTCGCGGCCACCTTCCCCCACAAGGGGGGAGGGGAAGTCATCCTACTTCACCGAGCCGGCCGTCATGCCCATGATCAGATAGCGCTCGAGCGCGATGCCGATGATCGCCAGCGGCGCGATCGCGGCGGTGGCCAAGGCCGCCATCGACCACCAGTTGATGCCTTGCGAGCCGGTCTGGCTCGCCACCATGACGGGGATGGTCTTGGCATCTGTCGACGTCAGCAGGGCGGCGAAGAAATACTCGTTCCAGCACAGCACCATCGCCAGGATGAAGGCGGCGACCATGCCGGGCAGCGCGATCGGCATGACGATGCGGAAAAAGGCGCCCCAGATCGACAGCCCGTCGACAAGGGCTGCTTCCTCCAATTCAACGGGTATCGAATTGAACTGATCGCGCATGATCCAGATGACGATCGGCAGCACCATCAACGTATAGAGGAGCACGAGCCCGATGCGCGTATCGAGGAGGGCCACTTCGCGGTAGAGCACCAGGAAAGGCAGCGCCAGCACGACCGGCGGCAGGATGAGCTGCGACAGGAAGAAGAAGGAGATGTCCTCGTTCTTGAACCAGGCGAATTTGTAGCGGTAGCGGACAAGGCCATAGGCGGCGAGGCTGCCGATGATGATGGCGAGGCTCGATGCGCCGACCGAGGTGATGACCGAATTCATGAAGCGTTTGAGGAATTCGTCGCGCACGGTCGAGGTCTGGGAGATCGAATCCGGCGACAGGCCGAGCGAGCGCCAGCCCTTCCAGTCAGGCGTGAAGTCGACGAAGGGAATGAGATGACCTTGGGTGACGTCGACCGCCGATTTGAACGAGGTGGTGATCGTCCAGTAGATCGGGAACAGGCAGACGAAAGCCCAGAAGATAAGCGCGCCATAGATGAAGACGCGGCTGGCGATGAAGGCCGCCGGCGAGCGGATTTCGGAAACGGTGTAGTCGGTGGTCTGGACGCTCATGATGCCGCTCAGTTGACGTTGCGCACGAAGCGACTGGCGAATTTCAGCAGCCAGGTCACGAACACGACGATGATGACCAGATAGGCCATGGCCAGCATGGTGCCGTAGCCGACATTCGAGCGGTCGCGATATTCGCGGTAGATGAAGCTCGAAACGGAATCGGTGGCGCCGCCGGGGCCGCCGGAGGTCACCGTGATAATGATGTCGGCGAGCTTCAGCTTGAAGATAACGCGCAGGATCAACGCGGTCACCGACACCGGCAGCATCAGCGGAAAGGTAACCTGCCAGAAACTCTGCCACGCATTCGCGCCATCGACGCGCGCCGCCTCGATCACCTCCCGCGACATCGCCTGCAGGCCGGCGAGCAGCATGATCATCATGAACGGAATGAAGGTCCATGCGTCAAGCACCATGATCGAGATGCGGGCGGTGATCGGATCGGAGAAGAAGGCGGGATTGTTCCAGCCGAGATGACGCGCCAGCGTCGCCGCCGGTCCGAACCGGTACTCCATCAGCGATTTGCCGATCATCCAGGAGACTGCGACCGGCGACAGCATCAGCGGCAGCAGGAAAACGACGCGGAAGAATTTGCGGGCGCGGATCTGCGCATTGAGCAGCAGCGCCAGGCCGAAGGCGATGACATATTCGACCAGCACCGCAAGCACATAGAGCACCATGTTGAACAGAGCGTTGCGGTAGTAAGGGTCGGCCAGCATCTGCCAGAAATTGTCGAGGCCGTTGAACCTGCGCCCGCTAAAGGAACTGAGGTTCCAGTCGGTGAGCGCGATGTAGAAGCCGAACAGCGTCGGGAAAATCACCATGGCGATGGTGAACAGCAGGGCCGGCAACAGGAACAGCGCGCGCTGGCCGTCCTCGCCGCGCGTCAGCACCTGCCAAGCGCCGAGCGCTGCGCCCCACAGCACATAGGCGTAGATCACCGGGCGCCAGGTGTCGAAGCCGACCGTGGACATCTCGGTCTTGTAGAGGATCTGCACGACGATGATCGCCAGCAGGCCAAGGGTTGCAATGGCCAGCAGGCCCCAGCCGAGGCGCTTGCGGCCTGCCGGGATCAGGTCGGCCGGATGTGCCGCCCACGCATTCACGGTCGAAGTCTGCTCAGCCACGCCTCTCGCCTTCTGGAGCGCTTCACCGTTTCACGGAAACGGCGAAACGCTCTATCTCTTTGTTTTTACGCAATTCCGGACGGAAAACCGCTCACACTTTTCCTGGAATTGCTCTAACGCATCAAACCGGCCGAGCCGGTAAAAATGCGGCCCGGTGACGATGTGCCACCGGGCCGCGACGTCTCATAGGCCAGCCTACATGCCGAGCGAGGCTTTGTAGAGCTTGATCTGGTTTTCGCGGCCGATCTGGTCGGTCAGCTTTTCCCAGGCGGCGGCGATGGCGTCGGCGCCTTCCTGCGCCTTCATCTTGCCGGCAAAGGTGTTGGCCAGGATGTCCTCGGCGGCAGAATAGTACTGGAAGATGCCGGGGATGCGCGGCTCGATCGCCGCGTTTGGATGGTTGTAGCTGTCGGCTTCAGACTTCAGATACGAACTGATGAAAGCCTCGTCATAGCCGGCTGCCACCCATTCCGGGATATTGAAATGGGAGTTGCGGTAGGGCTGGAAGCCCGACGGGTAGGCCGCGCACCACAGCGACAGGTCCTTGCCGCCGAGATGAGCCGCCGCCGACCATGCGGCCTTCTTCTTCTTTTCGTCGGAATCGACGCGGGCCATGACATAGACGCCCCAGCCGAGATAGGCGCAGTTCGGCGCGTAGTTCGGACCGCTGGCGAGCTTTTCCCACTTGCCGGTCTTGGAATTGTAGACGTCGTCAGAGCCCGGCAGGATCGAGAAGCCGGTGACGTCGCCGACGACCGAGGAGTCGTTGGTCTTCGCATTCGACCCAGCATCTCCCCACCAAGCCAGCATCGAACCAGTGCCGCCCAGGAATTGGGAGAAGCAGGTCTGGTTAGGGTCGGCGTTAATTTGATCTTGGGGTTCGAAAGGCAGCGCATCGATGACGTCCTGAATCGCCCGCACCCAAGCCGGGTTGTTGACGCGCGGTTTCATAGTATCCGGATCGAACAGCCATGCCTTGTCATCGGGGTGCTTGGCATAGGCGCTGGCACGGCTGCCAAGGAAGTAGAAGCCGAAACCGCCCCAGGGCTTGGGCGCATCGAGATAGCCATAGACGTCTTGGCCCTTCATCTGCTTACCCTTGAGGAATTTGGTCACAGCCTGCACCTGCTGCCAGGTCTTCGGCACGCCCCATTCCGTAAGGCCTGCCTTGTCGCCGCTGTCAGCTTTCCAAGCCGCCGCCAGGTCGGAGTCGGAGAACACGTCGGTGCGGTAATTGAAGTTGTGCGTGTCGCCATCGACGGTCACCCGATACTGCTTCCCATTCCAGGTGCCGACCGGCGGCTTCAGATAAGCCACCAGATCGTCCATATCGATCTGCTTCTTCACCCAGTCAGGCATTTCGGAGGTAAGGCCCTTGCCGCAGACATCGCCTTCGAAAGGCGCGCCCATCTCGACGATGTCAAAATCGACTGTGTTGGTGGCGATGGCCTGCTGCAGACGCGGGTTGTAGTCAGCCTGCGCCAGGTCGATCCAATTGATCTTGGCACCGGTATAAGTTTCCCATGGCTTCAGGAAGCCGCGGAACAGCACGTTGTGCAGGTTCTGGTTGTTGAGGCCCATGAAGGTGAGCTCGACACCGGCAAACTCGCCTTCCTTGACATTGGCCTTGGTCGCCTCGAGGCAGAGCTCGCCGACCTTCTGGAAGTCGGCATCCGTCGGCTGGCCCTTGCCGACGCCCGGTATCTGCAGGATCTTGGCGCGCAGATCGTCGGCGGCCGCAGCCGGCCTGGTCAGCGCACCGAGCCCGGTGCCGGACGCCGCAGCAAGTGCCGCCATGCTGGCGGCGCCCTTCAGCAAATCGCGGCGCGTCGCCCCGGCTCGCACCAGTTTTTCGTAAAGATCGACTCTCATCTCAATGTTCCTCCCAGAACTTCAGTCGTGAATTGACTTGCCAATCTGTCGGACGCCGAAGCGTCTGTGGTTCTCCTATACCATAGGAGGACGGGGGGCCCATCCTGCGTCGCCTGGAGCTCCGATTTTCCGGGACAAGAACCGGCTGTCGGATTGGCACTCGCAACTATTCGCGTAATCGATTACCTTGTCAACAAGATTGGCTTTTTATCCATAAGATACCGACTTGCCGTTGCCGTTCGCAATGGCTAGCTTCACCGCAAACGATAAAGGGGAGACGATGGCTCAAGTCGCGATCAGCAGTGTGGCCAAGGCGTTCGGAACCGTCAAGGTCCTGCATGAGGTCAGCGTCGATATTGCCGACGGACAGTTCGTCGTGCTGGTCGGTCCGTCGGGGTGCGGCAAGTCCACGCTCTTGAGGATGGTGGCCGGTCTGGAGACCGTTTCCGGCGGCACCATCTCGATCGGCGACCGCGTCGTCAACAACCTGCCGCCGGCGAAGCGCGACATCGCCATGGTGTTCCAGAACTATGCGCTCTATCCGCACAAGACGGTGGAGCAGAACATGGCTTTCGCGCTGAAGCTGCGCGGCACCGATCCGGCCGTCGTCGCCGAACGGGTCAAGCGCGCCGCCGATATTCTCGACCTTGCGCCTTATCTCAAGCGCTATCCGCGCCAGCTTTCGGGCGGCCAGCGCCAGCGCGTCGCCATGGGCCGCGCCATCGTGCGCAATCCGCAAGTGTTCCTGTTCGACGAGCCGCTTTCCAACCTCGACGCCAAGCTGCGCGTGCAGATGCGCACCGAAATCAAGGAGCTGCACCAGCGGCTGAAGACGACCACCATCTACGTCACCCACGACCAGATCGAGGCCATGACCATGGCCGACAAGATCGTCGTGATGCGCGACGGCCGCATCGAGCAGGTCGGCGCGCCGCTGGAGCTGTTCGACCGGCCGGCCAATCTGTTCGTCGCCGGCTTCATCGGCTCGCCGGCGATGAATCTGCTCAAGGGCACCGTGAAAAAGGGCGAGAAGCCCGTGGTCGACATTGCAAGCTCGGCGTTTCCAATGCCGACCAGTATCGCCGCGGCGGACGGCCAGGCCGTCGTCTATGGAGTGCGCCCCGAGCACCTGGAAATCCATCCCGACGGCGTCGCATCGACGATTTCGGTGGTCGAGCCGACTGGCTCGGAGACGTTGGTGTTCCTACGGTTCGGCGAGGGCGAGATGGTGGCGCTATTCCGGGAGCGTCACGACTTCAAGCCGGGCGACACGCTCAAGCTCAAGCCGCGTCTCGACCAGGTCCACCTCTTCGACGCCGCAACCGGCAAGCGTCTCTAACCGCACACAACCCTTCAAGAGGAAACCATGCTCAAAGGGATCAACCCGCTGCTCAATGCCGATGTGCTCCAGGCGCTGCGGGCGATGGGCCATGGCGACGACCTGATAATCGCCGACACCAATTTCCCGTCCGATTCCGTGGCCAGGCAGACGGTGCTCGGTAAGCTGTTGCGCGTTGATGCGACGGCGGCGGAGGTGGTGAAGGCGGTGCTGTCGCTCTATCCGCTGGATACCTTCGTCGACGATGCGGCAGCGCGCATGGAGATCGTCGGCAAGCCGAACGAAATCCCGCCGGTGCAGAGGGAGGTTCAGAAGGAGATCGACGCGGCCGAGGGCAAGCCCTGGCCGATGATCTCTATCGAGCGCTACGCCTTCTACGATCGCTCCAAGAAAGCCTATTGCGTGATCCAGACCGGCGAGCGCCGCTTCTATGGCTGCTTTGCCTTCCGCAAGGGCGTCGTGCCGCCGGATGCCGAATAAGGACATGGCTACCGGCAAATCCATCATCATCCTAGGCGTGTTCGTTGCCGACACCGCCTATCGCGCCGACCGCCAGCCGCGCCTGGGCGAAACGATCCTCGGCAATTCCTTCAAGCTCGGCCCGGGCGGCAAGGGCTCGAACCAGGCCGTGGCGGCAGGCAAGCTCGGCGCCGACATCACCTTCCTGACCAGGCTCGGAGTCGATGCCTTCGCCGACATGGCGAAGCAGACCTGGAAGGACGCAGGCGTGAAAAGCGCCGTCATCGACACACCGGACAGCTATACGGGCGCGGCCTATATCTTCGTCGAGGAAGGCAGCGGCAACAACGCCATCATCGTCAGCCCGGGCGCGGCGATGCTGATCTCGCCTGCCGACATCGAAGCGCATGCCGGTCTGATCCGGTCCGCCGGTGTCTTCGTTACCCAGCTCGAACAGCCGATCGACGCAGCATTGAAGGCGCTCGAGGTCGCGCGCGGGGCAGGGGTGACGACCATCCTCAATCCCGCCCCGGCCGCCAGCCTGCCCGACCGCATCTACACACTCTGCGACTATGTCACGCCCAACGAGACAGAGGCCGAAGGGCTGACCGGCATCAAGGTTTCGTCGATCGACGACGCCCGTCGCGCCGCCGACGCGCTGCTGGCCAAGGGTGTCGGCGCAGTCATCGTGACGTTGGGAGAAAAGGGCGCGCTGCTGCACACCAAGGCCCGCTCCGAACATGTCGGCGCGGTCAATGCCGGCCCCGTGATCGAGACGACGGGGGCAGGTGACGCATTCAACGGCGGTCTCGCAGCCGCCCTGGCAAAAGGCGTCGAGCCGCTGGAGGCCGTACGCTTTGCCTGCGCGGTCGCCGGCATCTCGGTGACCCGCCCCGGCACCGCGCCGTCGATGCCGACATCGCAGGAGGTCGAGGCGCTGCTCGCCGGGGCCTGAGACCTCCGCCTTCCATTTTTGCGGCTTTTTAGCGGCCCCTTATCGCGGAACGCAACTGACGCGAGCGCGTTCATCGTCCTGTCTGCGCGCCGATTTGGAACGGGTAGGATGAAAAAGCCTTACGAAAAGCCCACGCTGGTAAAGCGCCAGAAGCTCACCGAACGGACGGCCCAGATTGTCGCTTCCGGGGTTGTGCTGGGCGAATGATTCGAGGGGGCAGCGCTAAAGAATCCTGCTGGTCAGCTCCAGCATCGTCGTTGCGCCTTGCTCGCTGCCGGGCATATGCACGACACGGAGCACACGAAGGTCCCTGCTCGACCCTTCGACCGGCATCGACACGCTTTCGCCGACCCGCGGCAATTCCTGGAAGGCGAGCTCGTCGACATCCCTCTCATCGTCGATGGAAATCCGACATCTCACAGCCATCTTATCTCTCCCGTCTTTTCGCCCGTTGGCTGAACGGGACAAGATTGGAATGGTTCCGGGATCAAGGCCGAGAGCCGGATGATTTCAGGTCGAGTCGACCTGAAATCTGAATCCGGCTCTAAATCAAAGAGATAGAGCAGGATGTCGTCCGAAAACCGCTCCACACTTCTCGACATCATGCTCTGGAGCGCACTTACGGTCTACTTGGCGCGGTACGAGCTGCCGACGCCTACGGCGCAAAGGCCGCAATTGCTCGGCCAAGGACGCAAAGTTGAAACTTTTTTGGAGGGAAAGGACCTAAGCCCTTGAAAAGATGGCGCGAGTGACGGGGCTCGAACCCGCGACCTCCGGCGTGACAGGCCGGCACTCTAACCGACTGAGCTACACCCGCGCACTTGACGAGCACGTGTCAGGCGTGTTCGTCGTTGGGCGGTGGATAAGGGGTTCGCCTGCGGGTGTCAAGCGCGGCATTCAAGCATTACAGCAATCAGGAGAAGGTTTTTTGACAGCGGCGCCGAGGCTGGGGAAATCCGCGCCCCGACGGGTGCGCGGTCCGTTCATTTAGCCTTGCGAACGCGGCCCTAACTGCTTAAAGGTCCGCGCTCAAGCGGGCGATTAGCTCAGTTGGTAGAGCGCTTCGTTTACACCGAAGATGTCGGCGGTTCGAGCCCGTCATCGCCCACCAGCCTGCCGGACAAGCTGAAGCAGAATGCGGCGACGGCCCTCGCTGGGGCCGCCACCTTATTGCGCGCCGGCTTCAGGCGCGGCTACTGCCTGACATAGCAGCGCTTGTGAGCGCCAGGAGCGGGATCATCGCCGAAGGCGTCGTTGCCGCATCTGACACCGTTCCTGAAAACATCCTGCGTGTACTGGCCACGTGCGCCGTATCTGACCATCGCGCGGCCGCGGAAATCGCAGAACTCACCCTCCCTGGCGCAGGCGGCCCATCCGCCGCGGTCCGGGCGGGAACCGTAATCGTCGTCCCCGTAGTCGTTGTCGCCATAGTCGCCGCCACCGCGCGCCACGAAATAACAAGCCTTTTCGCGGCCGGGGGCGGGGTCGCCAAACAGGCGATTCGAGCAGGGCACAGCCTGACGGTCGAAAAACCGTGCGGTGGTTCGGCCCCGCGCGCCGTAGATCACTTGGGTGGGGTAGGGCAAGCGACATATGCCGCCCTCATTCGCGCATCGCCGCAGTTGCTGCGCCGAGGCGGTGGCGGGGAAAAGGGCGGACGCCACGGCGACCAGCCCGGCCAGACATATGAAGGCCAGCGTCGTTCGGATCGAGACGTGAAAAGTTTTTGACACGAATTGTCTCCCGGTTTGGTTGCACGCCGGCATCCTACTGCAGGCCGAATAAATGCGCGATGAACGCCTTGGTTGCCTCGGAGCCTGACATTTATTTCGATGTGAGAGCAGCGCGCCGCGGTCCGACCGACCGGCTCAGCATTTGATCCGGTTCAGTACAGGCCCTGCCTATGCGTCGGCCTGGCCGATTGCCGGCCGCCAAAAGCACCGCGATGGTGGGCGGCAGGAGAAAGCCTGCGGCTCGTCCCCGACCAGATCGATCCCGATGAGGAGAAAAGATGATTGAGCTGCCTTTTGCCCGCGAAGAGTACCAGCGGCGGCTCGCAAGAATCCGCACCGAGATGGCAAAGCGCGGCATCGAGCTCCTGATCGTCAACGACGTCGCCAACCAGCACTACATCACCGGTTACGATGGCTGGTCGTTCTACACGCCCCAGGTGGTGCTCGTGCCGATCGAGGACGCCGAGCCGGTCTGGATCGGCCGCGCCATGGATGCGGCCGGCGGGCTGCTGACGGCCTGGATGAGGCCGGAAAACGTGGTCGGGTTTCCGGAGGACCATGTTCAGCGCGCCGATCGGCATCCCATGGACTGGATCGCGGCGTGGATCGTCGCCAAGGGCTGGGGCAGCCGCCATATCGGCGTCGAGCTCGAGGCCTATTATTTTTCGCCGAAGGCACATGCGCGGCTGTCGGCGGATTGCCCAATGCGAAATGGCACGACGCCGACCTGCTCGTGAACTGGATCCGCGCGGTGAAATCGGCGCCGGAAATCGCCTATCTGCGCAAGGCTTCGATGCTGGCCGAAGCAGCCGTCGCGCGTGCATTCGAAGTTATCGCGCCGGGGGTGCGCGAATGCGATGCGATCGCCGCCATCCAGGCAGCGCAGATTGCCGGCAGTCCGGATTTCGCCGGCGACATCACGGCGCTGCCGCCGACGATCCTCGGCGGCGAGAACGCTTCCGCGCCGCACATCATGTGGAGCGACCGGCGGCTCGGAAAGGACGAAACGATCGCGCTCGAACTGGCCGGCGTCTGCCGCCGCTACGCCGCCGGGCTCGCCAGGACCATGCAGCTCGGCAAGACGCCGACCCGCGTCGCGGACACGGCAAAGGCGGTGATCGAGGGCATGGATGCGGTGCTCGAAACCGCACGTCCGGGAACGGCCGCTGAGGCGGTCGAAGCTGCCTGGCGCAAGGTCATAGAGCGCCACGGGCTGAAGAAGGAATCGCGCATCGGCTATTCCATCGGCGTCGCCTATCCGCCGGATTGGGGCGAGCATACGATCAGCCTGAGGCCCGGCGACAAGACGGTGCTCCAGTCCGGCAATGTCGTTCATTCCATCCTGGGCATGTGGATGGACGGCTGGGGCATCGAGATCAGCGAAACCATTCTGGTGACCGATACTGGCAACGAGACGCTGACGAAATTCCCGCGGGATATCCATGTCAAAGCCTGACTGGCCGGCGCGAGCGGTCCCGCGGCCGATATCGATGCCGGGATTCCCGATCGGATGATCGAGATCGGGCACGGCGCAGGTTTGGATCAGCCGGTCAAAGGTACTGCGCGACCTTCTTGCCAACGGTAAGGAAGCGCAGCGGGTCGACCGCCTCGCCATCGTGGCGCACTTCGTAGTGCAGGTGCGGACCCGTCGAGCGGCCGCTGCTGCCGGTCTTGCCGATGACGTCGCCGGCGGCGAGCTTCTGGCCGACACTCACATCGATCTCGCTCAGATGTCCGTAGCGTGTGGCAAAGCCGTTGCCGTGGTCGACCTCGACCATGCGGCCGTAGCCGCCGGCCCAGCCGGCTCTTGTGACGACGCCGGCGGCGGTGACCTTGGCCGGCATGCCGATCGGCGCCCTGAAATCCATTCCCGTATGCAGGGCGGCGCTGCCCAGGATCGGATCGGTGCGCACGCCGAAGGGGCTGGTCACCGCGTGACCCGGGGCGGGATTGGCGAGCGGCAGCTTGCGCGCCTCTTTCTTGACCTGGTCGAGCGCATCGAGCGCCTCGTCCAACTCCTTGACCTTGCTGTCGAAACCCATGGAGGGATCAAGCGGAACCAGCGGGCCGCCGACATCGCTCTTGTTCAGTTCACCGTCGACCGGCAGGCCGGCCGCTTCCAGTGCCTGCGCTATGGCATCGGCATTCTTGTAGGCGTTGTCGGCAAGCGTGGCGATGCGCGAAAGCTGCTGGCCCTCAATGGCCTTCAGTGACGCACTGATCGAGACGAACAGCTTGTCGGCGCGATCGGCCGCCGTTTCGCTGTCCAGCGGATCGGACCGTGTCGACCAGAGCGAGAAGGGCCTTGTGTCGCCGGCGCTCAAGGATGCGACGGAATAGGTGGGCGCCTGCGAAAGGCTGCCTGTGACCTCGGCGTGCTCGTCGGGCTTGGGCGTCACCGCGTTCGTCGCGGGCGCGTCGCCGACCTCGTTCTCCGCGCGCTCGAGGATCGGCCCAAGCCGTCCGTGCCGTTCACTGAGCTGGGTCTGCCTGGCCAGCAGCTCGCTGACCTTGGTCTCCATCAGCTGCTGATCAAGAAGCTGGCGGCTGGTGATGCGGTCGACCTGGGCACGAAGTGCCGAGATACGGTCCTCATAGGCCTGCTGCATGCGCGCCTGCCGTGCCGTCGTGGCGCCGATCAGGTCGTCGCGCAGCACCAGATAGGATGTCGCGAGCAGATAGCCGATGGCGATCGCCGCCAGCGCCGAGCCGATGAGGGCGGCGAGCCAAGGGCGGATGGTGAAATGCCTTATCTCATTGCCCCTGGCGATGATGACCGTGTGCGGTTCCTTACGCCTGCCGAAGACAGCTGACTGACCGGTTGGTTTCACGGGGACCAAGCTTTCGTTACGGGACCAACGACAAGCCTGATTACACATTATTAGGGTTAACAAAGTTTTGCCGGCCGCAGCGTCTGAAACAACCATCTCGCGCATTGCGCGTGGGAGGTTGCAATGGCCGGGCTGACGGCCGACGATACCGCGAAAGCGTGCGCCTGCTTCTAAGGTATGTTGATATTCAGGTGATGCCGGCCTGCAAACGCCGGTTTACTGCGCTTCCGGTGCTCACGTACTTAAGTACGCTCCGCTCCGGTTCTCGAAAACCGCCGTTTTCGGCGCGGCCTGACCTGAATCTCAACACACCTTAGAGCGTGCGCACGGCCTCAAGCACCTCTTCGGCGTGGCCCTTGACGCGAACCTTGCGCCAGATACGGGCGATCCGCCCGTCCTTGCCGATCAGGAAGGTGGCGCGCTCGACACCCATATATTTGCGCCCATACATCGTCTTTTCGACCCACAAATGGTAGGCGTCGATCACTTTGCGCTCCTCGTCAGCGATGAGATCGACGGTGAGATCGTGCTTCGCCTTGAATTTGTCGTGTTTCTTCACGCTATCAGGCGACAGCCCGATCACCACGGCACCGGCCTTCTCGAACTCCGGCTTCAACTGCGAGAAGCTGATGGCCTCGGCGGTGCAACTTGTGGTGTCGTCCTGCGGATAGAAGTAGAGTACAACTGGCTTGCCCAGGAACGCCGCGAGGCTGAGGGAGCCGCCGCCGTCACGCGGAAGATCGAATTGCGGCGCTGCGTCGCCCACGTCGAGGTCAGCCATATCGATGCCCTTGTTTGCGGTTACGCGCGGGAAATCATCGATATAACGTGAGGCGGGGATTCGTCCACGACGAGTTCGTCACAACGGAATATTGCTTGGATCAGGAAGCACCGCAGCACGAGAAGATCAGGTTCAGGCGTGACGAGATCACCGACCTGGCGAGGCTTCCGTCCGCGTGCAGCGTGCCGCCGCTCGGCCGGGCAGCCGTGCGGCGGCGTTTCCGCATCCTCAGCCGGGTGTTTGCCGGGTTTTGCGCGCTCATGCTTCTGGCGGCGGCAGGTGTCTATGTCCTCGGCGCCTCCGGCATCGGCACGGAGCGCCTGCGGACGGAGGCGGAGACAGCCATCGAGAAGCTGGCCGGCGTCGATGTCAATGTCGCCGTCGGTGCGGCTCGGCTGACGCTGGACGGGTCGAGCTTCGTCGCCCTGCAGGTGAACGATGTCAGCCTGAAGACGGCCGACGGCAAGCCGATGGCCGATATCGGACGCGTGCGTTTCGGCATGCGCCTGCTGCCGCTGCTTTCGGGCGACGTCCGGCTGACGAGCGCCAGGTTTTCCGATGCCCATATCGTGGTGGCCGCCATGCCCTCCGGCGGCAGCGACTGGACGGCGGCGCTGCGCAACGCGGATGGCCTTGTCGACCCGGAGAAAGTGTCGGCGGCGGTGTTTTCAGGCGTCAACGATGCGCTTGATGCCGTGCGCGAGGATTCGATGCGACAGATCGATCTGCGCAATGTCGAGTTCAAGCTGCCGGACACCGGACTGGTCAAGCGCGTGACCGTCGCCTCGGCGACCGTCGCGCAGACAGGCGCGGGACGTATGCAGGTCTCCTACGATGCCGATGTCGATGGCCGGCACGCGACTTTGACCGCCTCTGCGACGCGCGATGCGACGGCAAGGCGCATTTCGTCGCTGGACGCCAATCTCAAGATAGAAGGCGCCCCCGGCGAGGGCAGTTCGACCGAGGCCGCCCGGGCGACCGATGGCGCCAAGCTGGGTTCGGTCGCGTTGAAGCTTTCCGGCTCGGAAGCGTCGGGCGACAACCCATCGCGCCTGGCGGCTTCGCTCTCGCTCAACGGATCCGTGCTCGACCTGGACGAGCGCGGGCTGCTGCCGACCGATGTCGATGCCGATGCCACGCTGGTGGCCGGTTCCAATAAGATCTCGGTCGACCGGCTGCTGATCAGGAGCAGCCGCTCCAGCTTCGACTTTGCCGGATCGATCGGGCCGAAGCCGGCAGTGGCGGGGGAGGAGCCCGCCTACCGCTATGACCTCACCAGCGACGGCTCGACGCTGGCGCCTTCCGAATCGCCGGAACCGGCGCTTCAGTTCCTGGCCCGTATCGCCGGGGTCTACCAGCCGAAGAGCCGCAAGCTCGTTGCCGAGCAGATCGGCGTACGCTCCGGCGGACCGGGCGAGGTGCTGGGCGCGGCCACCGTCGCCTTCATCGACAACGGCCCGCCAGGGGTATCGCTGTCGCTCAACGTGCACGACATGCCGGTCTCGCATGTCAAGCAATTGTGGCCGTGGTTCTCGGCCCGCAACGCGCGGCTTTGGGTGCTGGGCAACCTGTTCGGCGGCACGGTGACCGACGCCAAGCTGCAGTTCCAGGTCGCGCCGGGGCGCCTCGGCAACGGCGTGCCGCTTACCGGCGACGAAGTGTTCGGCCGTTTCCAGATCGAAGGATCGCGCTTCGATACCGCCGGGCGCATCCCGCCGGTCCGCGACGCCGTCGGCGTGGTTGTGTTCCACGGCAATGATGTCGATATCGCGCTCTCCTCGGGCAGCGTCTATATGCCGAGCGGCCGCACCGTGGCGGCAAGCGGCGGCACGCTGACGGTCAAGAATGCAAACCGACCGATTGTGATCGGGGGGCTCGACATCGACGTGGCGGGCGAGGCGCCGGCGATCGCCGAGCTGGCCTCCTATGAGCCGATCAATGCCATGCGCCATGTCGGACTGGCACCGGAAGACCTGTCCGGCACCGTCACCGGCCATGTCAGGGCGGACATTCCGCTGACCAAGGGCATGGATACCTCGAAGCTCGATTGGCTGGTTTCGCTCAACTACCAGGACCTGTCGCTGGCGAAGCCTTTCGAGGACCAGACCGTGACCGAGGCCGATGGCTCGATCACCGTCGGGCCAAAGCAGGCGGTGATTTCCGCCGAGGCCAAGCTCAACGGCATTCCGGCCGAGCTCGACCTCGTCGAGCCGCTCGCCGATGACGGGCCGGCGCGAAGCCGCAAGGTTACGCTAGTCCTCGACGACAAGACGCGCAACGCCAGCATGCCTGGACTGTCGGCCCTGCTTTCAGGAACCATCAAGGTGGCGATCGATAAGAGCGGCGAGGGCGCCCAGCAGGTTTCGGCGGACCTGACCAATGCCAGGCTCGACATTCCCTGGGCAGGCTGGAGCAAGGGCGCCGGCATTCCCGCCAAGGTCACTTTCGACATGGCGAAGTCCGGCAGCACTACCACGCTGACCGATTTCGCTCTCGACGGAAAAAGCTTCTCGATCGACGGCAATGTGACGCTGGTCAACGGCTCGCTGTCAGCGGCCCGTTTCAGCAAAGTCGCGTTGAACAGGGGCGACGACATCGCCGTTTCGGTCAAGCGTTCCGGCAAGAGCTACGCTGTCGATGTCAGCGGCGCGTCGCTCGACGCCCGCTCGCTGATCAAGCAGTTCACCTCGGATGTCGATACAGCCACGAAGGGCGCCGGCAGCGACGCGATCTCGGTGAGCGCCGATGTGGCATCGCTGACCGGTTTTCATGACGAGGTGCTTTCCAACCTCAAGCTCGAATACAGCGCCGCCGGATCGCGGGTGAACGGGCTAAACGTCACCGCCGCGGCAAGCTCGGGCGCCGCGATCGCGATCAACAACACCACCAGCGAAGGCGGCCGCGTGCTCAGGGTGAAGTCTGCCGATGCCGGCGCGATCCTGCGTTTCCTCAATGTCTACGAGCATATGGAAGGCGGCGCGATCACGCTCTCGCTCTCCGGCGCCGGCGACGGGCCGATGAAGGGTCAGGTGGATGCCCGCAACTTCTATGTGGTCAACGAGCCCAAGCTGGCCTCGATCGTGTCGACGACGCCGGCCGGCGATACACGCAGCCTGAACGAGGCGGTCAAAAGCAAGATCGATACGTCCAGGGTGCAGTTCGAGCGCGGCTTCGCCGAGATCGACAAGGGCTCCGGCTATCTGAAACTGGCGAACGGCCTGCTGCGCGGCCCGCGCATCGGCACGACCTTCCAGGGAACGCTTTACGACCCGAACAACAACATGGACATGACCGGCACCTTCATGCCGGTCTATGGTCTCAACCGCATCTTCGGCGAGCTGCCGCTGTTCGGGCCGTTGCTCGGCAACGGGCGCGACCGCGGCCTGATCGGCGTCACCTACCGGCTGCGCGGCAACGCCAACAAGCCGACGCTCAACATCAATCCGCTATCGGTGGTGGCGCCGGGCATATTCCGCTCGATCTTCGAATACAGGCAGCAACCGTCCCAAACTGCGCAGTAAGTTCGGCCGATCAGCTCGGCCGCACCAGCACGTGCTTTTTCTTGCCGAGCGAAAGCTTCACGACGCCTTCCGGGCCGACGTCCTTAAGCGTGACGACGCGCCGGTCGTCGGTCAGCGGCTGGTCGTTGATGCGCACGGCGCCGCCTTGGACATGCCGGCGCGCTTCGCCGTTCGAGCCGGCCAGACCGGCGCTTACGAACAGCGCCAGGATGCCGATGCCTGACTCGAGGTCCGATTTGGCTACCTCGACGCTGGGCAGCGTGTCGGCGAGCGCGCCCTCCTCGAAGGTCTTGCGCGCTGTCTCGCTCGCGGTCTCGGCCGCCTCGCGGCCGTGCAGCATGGCGGTGATCTCAGTGGCGAGGATCTTCTTCGCCTCGTTGATCTCCGAGCCGCCGAGCTTTTCAAGGCGCGCCACCTCGTCGAGCGGCAGGGTCGTGTAGAGCTTCAGGAAGCGCCCGACATCGGCGTCCTCGGTGTTGCGCCAGTACTGCCAGAATTCGTAAGGCGAGAGCATGTCGCCATCGAGCCAGACCGCGCCGGAAGCCGACTTGCCCATCTTGGCGCCGGACGAGGTGGTGAGCAGCGGCGTGGTCATGGCGAAGAGCTGCACGCCCTCCATGCGGTGGCCGAGGTCGATGCCGTTGACGATGTTGCCCCACTGGTCGGAGCCGCCCATCTGCAGCCGGCAGCCGACGCGCTTGTAGAGCTCGACGAAGTCGTAGGCCTGCAGGATCATGTAGTTGAATTCGAGGAAGGACAGCGACTGTTCGCGATCGAGCCTCAGCTTCACGCTATCGAAGGCAAGCATGCGGTTGACGGAGAAATGCCGGCCGACATCGCGCAAAAAATTGACGTAGTTGATCTGCATCAGCCAGTCGGCATTGTTGACCATGACCGCGTCGCCCGGGCCGCTGCCGAACTTCAGGTAAGGCGCGAAATTGCGGCGGATGCCGACGAGGTTGTCGTCGATGTCCTTGGGAGTGAGCAGCTTGCGCGCCTCGTCCTTGAAGGACGGGTCGCCGATCATCGAGGTGCCGCCGCCCATCAGCGCGATCGGCCGATGGCCGGTCTGCTGCAGCCAATGCAGCATCATGATCTGGATCAGCGATCCAGCATGCAGGCTCTTGGCGGTGGCGTCGAAGCCGATATAGGCGCTCACCGTTTCCTTGGCGAAGAGCTGGTCGAGGGCGGATTCATCCGAAATCTGATGGATGAAGCCGCGCTCGCTCATGATGCGCAGGAAATCGGATTTGAAGGCGGACATTTTTTCTTCCTGGAGGTCGCCGGGCGCTTGGCCATGCTTGATATGAAGGCGCGCGTTTAGCATCCAAGCGCGATCAGCAAAAGTGGTTTCCGGTTTTGTGTCCGATCGCGCCTCAACCAACAAACACGCGATCAGCAAAAGTGGTTTCCGGTTTTGCGTCCGATCGCGTGCGGCGCGGCGCGTCCTTGCTTCGCCCTTTTTGCTGGCGTAATGAGGCGCCGCGCAAAGACATGGCGCCATGCACCGCGACGGGGCCATCCCGCAGTTTCAGATCGGAAAAGCTCCCGCGATGAACAGGAACACCCTCTTCCTCTTTCTGTTCAGCATCGTGATGACCGTCAGCGGGCTTGCCAGCCTGCCGCCGGTGGACCGCGATGAATCCCGCTTCGTCCAGTCGACCAAGCAGATGGTCGAGACCGGCGACTATGTGGATATCCGCCTGCAGGATGTCACGCGCTACAAGAAGCCGATCGGCATCTACTGGCTGCAGTCGGCTGCCGTGGCGTTGAGCGGCGAGGGGGCCGCGGCGCCGATCTGGGTCTATCGCCTGGTCTCGATGCTTGGCATCGCGCTCGCGGTCGTCGGCATCGGCTGGACCGGGACAAAACTCTTCGGCGCCAGTGCCGGGCTGGCCGCCGGACTGATGATGGCGGCGATCTTTGCCACCGCCTTTGAGGGGCGCGACGCCAAGACCGATGCCATGCTTCTCGCCTGCTGCGTGATTGCGCAAGGCGCGCTGGCGCAGGTCTATTGGGCTTCGAAGCGCAACGATCCGGTTCCCGGGCATCTGCCGTGGATCTTCTGGATCGCGCAAGGCTTCGGCATTCTCATCAAGGGCCCGGTTTCACCGCTTTTGTCGCTGCTGACCGCCGCTGCCCTCTTTGCCTTCGACCGCGATTGGCGCTGGCTGGCCAAGATGAAGCTGGTGCGCGGCGTCGGCATCGTGCTGGTCATTGTTCTGCCGTGGCTGATCCTCATCACCTGGAAGAGCGGCGGCGCCTTCTTCCAGGAAGCGGTCGGCAAGGACATGCTGAACAAGGTGGCGCAGGGCGAGGAATCGCACGGCCTGCCGCCCGGATTCTATATGCTGACTTATTCGCTGTTCATGTGGCCCTTCGGGCTGATCGCGGTCGGCGCCGGGCTCCAGGCTATCAACCGGTTCTGGGACGATCCGCGCCTGCGCTTCTGCCTGGCCTGGTACATCCCGTTCTGGCTGGTGTTCGAGGCGATCCCGACCAAGCTGCCGCATTATGTGATGCCGGCCTATCCGGGCATGGCGCTTCTGGTCGGCTGGCTGCTCACCTTGCCGGCGGACAAGGCCAACGCGCCGCTGAAGCGCTGGCAGACATGGCTGTGGTGGGCGACGGCTTTCGGCCTTGCCGTGGTGGCGATCGGCCTTGCCGTGGTCTGCGTCGGCGCGCCGCTTTACCTCGCCAAGACCTTCTCCTGGTGGAGCATACCGGCAGCGATCGCCGCTCTGGTCACCGGCTATCTTGCCTTCCCCAGACAGCTTCAGGTGCCGCTGCCGCGCATCGCGGCGATCGCCGTCGGCGCCGGCATTACCTTCAGCCTGCTGTTTGGCGTCATTGCGCCGTCGCTGAAACCGATCTGGCTCAGCCCCGCCGTCAAGGCCGCCGTCGACGCCAACCGTCCTTGCGACACCACCGTGCTTGCCTCGGCGAAATTCCAGGAGCCGAGCCTGGTCTTCCTGGTCGGCACCAAGATCGTGCTGACCGACATCGAGGGCGTGGGGCAACATCTGCTCGCCGATCCATCCTGCGCGCTTGGGCTGGCGCCGATCAAGGACGAGCAGAAGCTTACCGATGTGCTGGCCGCTCAGGGCAAGTCTGCAAAGCGGCTGACCGAGATCGACGGCATCAACTATTCGTCGGGAGACAAGCTGTCGCTCGGGCTTTACCGGGTGGCGCCGTGATGAATAGCGTCGGGCATCGAATGTCCCTATAAGCGCCAAGCCATGTCCGCCGCGCCGCCCCTTGCCCTCTACCGCCGCTCGCTCGGCAATTTCCGCGACACGATGTCGATCGTGAAGCGACGCTTTGCCGTGCGGCCGGCGCGCTATCCAAGAATTTTGTGGAACGTCTGGCTCATAGCCTGGGCGCTGCTCACCATGGCGATCTTCCTGCGCCTCGACGCCGGCGCGGGCGAGATGCGCGGCGAATGGTCCCCCGGCTTCGTGCGCTTCACCGATTTCTTCACGCAGTTCGGCCTCGGCGGTTGGTACCTCATTCCGGCGGCGCTCTGCCTTGTCGCCGCCAATCTGACGGATTGGCGCGGCCTGTCCCGGCATGGCCGGATGATCGTCTACAACTGGACGTGTTTCGCGTTCCTGGTGCTTTGCGCCGTCGGCCTGTCCGGTCTTGCGGTCAACGTGCTGAAATACGGAATCGGCCGCGCTCGGCCGCTTTATTTCGACAGTTTCGGCGTCCTGTCGCTACATCCTTTCGCCATGGACGCGCGCTTTGCCGGTTTCCCGTCCGGCCATGCCACGACGATGGGCGCGGTCTTCGGCATCCTGCTGCTGTTGTTCCCGCGGCGCTGGACCATCGCGCTGGCGGTCACGGCCTGCGTCGCCTCCACACGCATCTTCGTCGGCGCGCACTATCCCAGCGACACGGTCGCGGGCTTCGGGCTCGGACTGGCGTTCGCGGTGCTATCGGGACTGGTGTTTGCCCGGCTCGGCTTTATCTTCGGCCAGGCAGGCTCGAAGCTGCCGGTGCGCAAGCGGACATTCCGGTTGGTACCGTCCCGTGCGCCAAGAGGCAGGGCTTCGACGGCCGATTCGGTCGAGGCCGGAGTCGATCAAACCCAGATTCCTTAAGACGCCTGGAGTGGCGGCCCTCCGCGCTTAGCGCAGCCGCTTCGGCCTCGGATCGGCCAGCTCGCCCGCTAGGCGACGGTCGAGATAGTCGGCGCACTCCTGGATCAGCAGCTCGGAATCGTTGGCGAAGAAATGGTTGGCGCCTGGGATCGTCTTCTGCGTGATGGTGATGCCCTTTTGCGTGTGCAGCTTATCGACCAGGCCCTGCACATCCTTCGGCGGCGCCACCTTGTCGGCATCGCCATGGATGATGAGACCGGACGACGGACAGGGCGCCAGGAACGAGAAGTCGTAGGTGTTGGGCTGCGGCGCGACCGAAATAAAACCCTCGATCTCGGGCCGGCGCATCAGGAGCTGCATGCCGATCCATGCGCCGAAGGAATAGCCGGCGACCCAGCAGCTCTTCGAATCCGGATGCAGCGACTGCACCCAGTCGAGCGCGGCGGCCGCGTCCGACAATTCGCCGGTGCCATGGTCGAACTCGCCCTGGCTGCGGCCGATGCCGCGGAAATTGAAACGCAGCGTGGTGAAATCGCGCTTCTGGAACATGTAGAAGAGGTCGTAGACGATCTTGTTGTTCATCGTGCCGCCGAATTGCGGGTGCGGATGCAGCACGATGGCGATCGGGGCGCTCTTTTCCTTCGAGGGCTGATAACGTCCCTCCAGGCGACCAGCCGGACCGGCGAAAATGACCTCAGGCATAAAATACTCCACATGGCATATGAATGCGCTAGCCCGGAACTTTCCTGATCCCGACTCACCCGCGGCCCCACATCTTCTGTGGCCTTGACGCCGGGCGAGCGTGTTCCTAGAAGCTGGTTTAGAATTGTTCAAAACTGGGAGGCCGAAACCCGATGGTCCGGCCGCCCGCGCCGCAAGCCGGGTAAATAGGACGGCTTGCCTTGCAATTTCAAGGAAATAACGCGCTATCCTGGCGGGATAGTCGGCGGAAGGACGAACTGAGCGAAAATGGCCGCAACCCGCGCCTATCTCGACTACAACGCCAGCGCGCCGCTCATTGCGGAAGCGCGGGCAGCGATGGTCGCCGCGCTCGATGCCGCCAACCCGTCATCCGTCCACACGGAAGGGCGCGCCTCGCGCCGGCTGGTCGAGGACGCGCGCCGCGACGTGGCGCGGCTGGTCAACGCCAGGCCTGAACATATCGTCTTCACGTCCGGCGCCACTGAAGCCGCCTCGACGCTGCTTACGCCCGACTGGCAGATGGGGCGCGGGGCTATCCGCATGAGCCATCTCTACGTCTCGGAAGCCGACCATCCCTGCATCCTGCATGGTGGACGCTTCGCGCCGGCGCAGGTGACGAAGATCGGCGTCGACCGGAACGGCATTGCAGATCTCGACGGGCTGGCCGCCGCGCTTGCCGCGCATGACAAGGCCGCCGGCCTGCCGCTGGTGGCGATCCACGCCGCCAACAACGAGACCGGCGTTATCCAGCCGATCGGGCGCATCTGCGAGATGGTCAAGGCAGCCGGCGGGGTGCTGGTCGTCGACGCCGTGCAGGCTGCCGGGCGGATTCCGCTCGATATGTCAATTCCTTATGCCGATTATCTGATCCTTTCCTCGCACAAGATCGGCGGCCCGAAGGGCGTCGGCGCGATCGTGGCGGCATCCGACCTGATGATGCCGCGCCCGCTGATCAATGGCGGCGGCCAGGAGAAGAGCCACCGCGCCGGCACGGAAAACGTCGCCGGGATCGCCGGTTTCGGCGCCGCGGCGCGTGCCGCGCTGGCCGGTCTCGCCGACATGGACGCCATCGCGAGCCGGCGCGACGAGGTCGAGGCGATTATGCGCGACCTCGCGCCGGACGCGGAAATCTTCGGAAATGACGCTGCCAGGCTTGCCAACACGACATTCTTCGCTATTCCCGGCGTCAAGGCCGAAACGGCGCAGATCGCTTTCGATCTTGCCGGCGTCGCGCTGTCTGCGGGTTCGGCCTGCTCGTCGGGAAAAGTCGGGCCAAGCCATGTGCTGAAGGCGATGGGGCATGGCGACAGCCTGGGCGCCTTGCGCGTCTCGATCGGCCGTGCGACCGGCGCCGAAGATATCGCGGCGTTCCGGGCGGCACTGGCCGGCATCGTCGCGCGCCGCGCGGGCAAGGAAGAAGCCGCCTGACGGCGGAGCATCGGAGCGAGAAACGCCTTGCGGTTCCCGGATTTCCGCTGCTCGAACAAGAATTCAGGCTTTAGGGCCTGGTAGAGCCGTGCGTTTTGTCCTGGCCGGGTGAATTTCCGGCGGACACGCACTATATGGAGCTTACTCCGCCGCGAGTCCCTCCCTGGGGCGCGATTTCGGCGGTGCCATAGTTTGAAAACTGCCGGGCCTTGACCCCGGCGTGGATGGAGAACGCTTATGCCTGCTGTGCAGGAGACGATCGATCGAGTTCGAAAGATCGACGTCGACCAGTATAAATATGGATTCCAGACAGAGATCGAGATGGACAAGGCCCCCAAGGGCCTTAGCGAAGATATCATTCGCTTCATCTCGGCCAAGAAGGATGAGCCGGACTGGATGCTGGAATGGCGTCTGGGGGCGTATCGCCGTTGGCTGACGCTGGAAGAGCCGACCTGGGCGCGGGTCCACTATCCGAAGATCGATTTCCAGGACATCCACTACTACGCCGCGCCGAAGAGCACGCCGGGGCCGAAGTCGCTGAGCGAAGTCGACCCTGAACTGCTCAAGGTCTATGAAAAACTCGGCATTCCGCTCAAGGAGCAGGAAATCCTGGCCGGCGTGCAGAAGACCGATGCCTCGGAGCTCGAGGAAGCCAGCGACAACGTCTACAAGTCGGGCCGCGTCGCGGTCGACGCCGTGTTCGATTCCGTTTCGGTGGTCACCACCTTCAAGAAGGAGCTGGCTCAGGCCGGCGTCATCTTCTGCTCGATCTCGGAAGCGATCCGCGAGCATCCGGAGCTGGTGAAGAAATATCTCGGCTCCGTCGTGCCGACCTCGGACAATTTCTACGCGACGCTGAATTCGGCGGTGTTCACCGACGGTTCGTTCGTCTTCGTGCCGAAGGGCGTTCGCTGCCCGATGGAGCTGTCGACCTATTTCCGCATCAACGAGAAGAACACCGGCCAGTTCGAGCGCACGCTGATCATCGCCGAGGAGGGGGCCTATGTCTCCTATCTCGAAGGCTGCACGGCGCCGCAGCGCGACGAGAACCAGCTGCATGCCGCGGTGGTCGAGCTGATCGCGCTCGACGATGCCGAGATCAAATATTCGACGGTTCAGAACTGGTACCCTGGCGACGCCGAGGGCAAGGGCGGCATCTACAATTTCGTCACCAAGCGCGGCGATTGCCGCGGCGATCGCTCGAAGATCTCGTGGACACAGGTCGAGACCGGTTCGGCCATCACCTGGAAATATCCGAGCTGCATCCTGCGCGGCGACGATTCCAGCGGTGAGTTCTATTCGATCGCGGTGTCGAACGGCTATCAGCAGGTCGATAGCGGCACCAAGATGATCCATCTCGGCAAGAACACGTCGAGCCGCATCATCTCCAAGGGCATCGCCGCCGGCTTCTCGCAGAACACCTATCGCGGTCAGGTCTCGGCGCATCGCAAGGCGACCAACGCGCGCAACTTCACCAATTGCGACTCGCTGCTGATCGGCGACCAGTGCGGCGCGCATACTGTGCCTTACATGGAAGCCAAGAATTCGACGGCGCAGTTCGAGCACGAGGCGACCACCTCGAAGATCTCCGAGGACCAGAAGTTCTACGTCATGCAGCGCGGCATCCCCGAGGAAGAGGCGATCGCGCTGATCGTCAACGGCTTCGTCAAGGACGTCATCCAGCAGCTGCCGATGGAGTTCGCCGTCGAGGCGCAGAAGCTGATCGGCATCAGCCTCGAGGGTTCGGTAGGATAGGGTAGAAGGATTTGAAAAGCATGGGTGCGATTGCAGTGGGCGCGCAAAAAGCGCTGGCCGAATTGACTCAGAAAGATGCCGAGGAAAGACAAAAGGCGAGCTTTGAAGCGGGTAGGAACAAGGAACTGCTTAACCTCGCTTTGCAGGATGAGGAGGCTGTGAAAGGGCTTGGTTACCGCCTGGAAGCAAATGACGGCCCGATCGGTTTCTTTGAAATCGATGGTAATTCACAACAGCCAGGTATAGTTGTCGGATACGACGCTAAGTCAAAGCAATATATCTTTACTGCATTCGGAGTTACTAAGGAATTTAAAACAGCTGATGAAGCACTTCAAGAAATCGGCGTAGCTCTTCAAACAAAAAAATGGGGTGGCGAATATGGCGTCATCCGCCTTTGGGATTAGGATAGATGCTTGAAATCAGAAACCTTCACGCCCGCATCGTCGATGACGGCACCGAGATCATCCGCGGCCTGACCCTCTCGGTGAAAGCCGGCGAGGTTGCCGCCATCATGGGTCCGAACGGCTCGGGCAAGTCGACGCTGTCCTATATCCTTGCCGGCCGCGAGGACTATGAGGTCACCGAGGGCGACATCCTCTACAACGGCCAGTCGATCCTCGAAATGGATCCGGCCGAGCGCGCCAGCGCCGGCATCTTCCTCGCCTTCCAGTACCCGATGGAGATACCGGGCGTCGCGACCATGGAATTCCTGAAGGTCGCGATGAACGAGCAGCGCAAGGCGCGCGGCGAGGAGCCGCTCAAGGTGCCGGAATTCCTGAAGCGCGTGAAGGAAGCCGCCGCCTCGCTCAATATGGATATGAACATGCTGAAGCGGCCGCTCAATGTCGGCTTCTCGGGCGGCGAGAAGAAGCGCGCGGAGATCCTGCAAATGAAGCTGCTCGAGCCCAAACTCTGCGTGCTCGACGAGACCGATTCCGGCCTCGATATCGACGCGCTGAAGATCGTCTCGGACGGCGTCAACGCGCTGCGTTCGCCGGATCGCGCCATTGTCGTCATCACCCACTACCAGCGCCTGCTCGAGCACATCGTGCCTGATACGGTGCACGTGCTCTACAAGGGCCAGGTCATCAAGTCGGGCGACAAGTCGCTGGCGCTCGATCTCGAGGCCAACGGCTATGCCGGCGTGATCGGGCAAGCCGCGTGAGATGGGAGCAGTCGAGGCGAAAGTCATGAACATGCATGCACAGCCCCAGCGGACCTTGGCCGAGACGGCGCTGATCGACACCTTCGGCGAGCGGCTGTCGCTGCTGCCCGGCGACGGCGCGGTGATGGTCAAGCGCGACGACGCGATCGAGGCGATCAAGCACGGCCTGCCGACGCGCCGCGTCGAATCCTGGCATTATACGGACCTGCGCCGGCTGCTGACTTCGGTGCCGGCTTTCGAGGCCGGCGCCGTCGTCAAGGCACTTGCACCGATCCTTGAAGGCTCGGCCGTGCTGCCGGTGCTGAACGGCGTCTCGCAGACGAAGCTGCCGGAGATCGACGGCGTGACAGTGCAGCGCCTGTCGGAGAAGCTGACCGACGGCAGCGTCGCGCCCGGGCTCGATCCCTATGGCAGTGACGACGCGATCGGCGCGCTGAACACGGCTTTCGTCGCCGACGGCTATTTCGTCGACATCGCCGATGGCGCCGAGCTGGAAAAGCCGGTCGAACTGCAGAACCTGCAGGCCGGTGGCCAGTCGCATGTGCGGCTCTTGGCGCGCGTCGGGGCCGGCGCCAAGGCAGTCATCGTCGAGCGTCAGAGGGGTGAGGCAAGCGAAGACGGCGAGGCGCTCGTCTCTTCGGTCAGCCAGCTCGTGATCGGCGACGGCGCCGAGGTGACCTGGCTGATCGTGCAGGAGCAGCCGGACACGGCCACGCATCTCGCACAGTTCAAGGCGCATATCGGCAAGGACGCCAAGCTGACGCTGTTCGTCATGAACGCCGGCGGCAGGCTCGTTCGCCAGGAGGTCGTCGTCAGGACGACAGGCGAGGGCGCCGACTTCAAATTGCGCGGCATCAATCTTCTGGCCGGCGACACCCACACCGACGTGACCATGGTGCTCGACCATGCCGTGCCGCACACGACGTCGACCGAAGTGATCCGCAACGTGGTGACCGGCAAGGCGCGCGGCGTCTTCCAGGGCCGCATCAACGTGCATCAGTACGCGCAGAAGACCAACGCCAAGATGGCCTGCAACACGCTGCTTCTGTCTGACGACGGCGAGTTCTCGACCAAGCCGGAGCTGGAGATCTTCGCCGACGACGTCGTCTGCGGCCATGGCGCAACCGTCACCGAGATCGACCACGACCATCTGTTCTACCTGATGGCGCGCGGCATCGACGAGAAGTCGGCGCGGGGTCTTCTGGTCAAGGCGTTCGTCGCCGAAGTGATCGAGGAACTGGACGACGAGGCGCTGGTCGAAGCGTTGGAAGCCCGGCTCGACGGCTGGTTTTCGACGCACGGGTAAGCGCCTTTCCTTCTCCCCTTGTGGGAGAAGGTGGCCGAGCGAAGCTCGGACGGATGAGGGGTGTTGGAAGGATCGCGGCCTTGGCCGACAAGGACTTCGAGATGGACCAGAAGATCGAAACCACACCATACGACGTCGAGGCGATCCGCCGCGACTTCCCGATCCTGTCGCGCCAGATCTATGGCAAGCCGCTGGTCTATCTCGACAATGGCGCCTCGGCGCAGAAGCCGCAGGTGGTGCTCGACACCATCCAGCACGCCTATTCCCAGGAATACGCCAACGTGCATCGCGGCCTGCATTTCCTGTCGAATGCCGCGACCGACGCCTATGAGAACGCCCGCAAGTCGGTGCAGCGGTTTCTCAATGCGCCGAGCACCGACAACATCGTCTTCACCTCCAACACCACGTCGGCGATCAACACCGTCGCCTATGGCTGGGGCATGCCGCGGATCGGCGAGGGCGACGAGATCGTGCTGTCGATCATGGAGCACCACTCCAACATCGTGCCGTGGCATTTCATCCGCGAGCGGCAGGGCGCCAAGCTCGTCTGGGTGCCGGTCGACGATCTCGGCGCCTTCCACATCGAGGAATTCGAAAAGCGCCTGACCGACCGCACCAAGCTCGTCGCCATCACTCATATGTCCAATGCGCTGGGCACGGTGACGCCGATCAAGGAGATCGTGCGCATCGCGCATTCGCGCGGAATTCCTGTGCTCGTCGACGGCAGCCAGAGCGCCGTGCACATGCCGATCAACGTGCAGGATCTCGACTGCGATTTCTTCGTCTTCACTGGACACAAGGTCTACGGCCCGTCGGGCATCGGCGTGCTCTACGGCAAGAAGGACAGGCTGGAGGAGATGCGGCCCTTCATGGGCGGCGGCGAGATGATCGAGGAGGTGACGGAGGACATCGTCACCTACAATGAGCCGCCGCACCGCTTCGAGGCCGGTACGCCGCCGATCGTGCAGGCGATCGGTCTGGGCGCCGCGCTCGACTACATGGAAAAGGTCGGCCGCGAGCGGATCGCCGCGCATGAGGCGGACCTCAAGGCTTACGCGCATGAGCGGCTGCGCGCCATCAACTCGCTGCGCATCTTCGGCGATGCGCCCGGCAAGGGCGCCATCATCTCGTTCGAATTGCAAGGTATCCATGCGCATGACGTGTCGATGGTGATCGATCGGCAAGGTATTGCTGTCCGGGCCGGAACGCATTGCGCCCAGCCGCTGTTGAAACGCTTCGGCGTCACCTCCACATGCAGGGCATCGTTCGGCATGTATAATACCAGGGCCGAAGTCGACGCTTTGGCCGAGGCGCTGGAAAAGGCGCGAAAGTTCTTCGGGTGACGATGATGGACGACGTGAGCACCACCGCGGAAAAAGCGCCGGAAACGGCCGCGAACGGCATCGTTTCGGCCTCGGCGATCCCCGCCGACGAGCTGGCGCGGCTGACCGACGACATCGTTTCGGCGCTGAAGACCGTCTACGACCCGGAAATTCCGGCCGACATCTATGAACTCGGCCTCGTCTACAAGATCGATATCGAGGACGACAGGTCGGTCAAAATCGACATGACGCTGACCGCCCCAGGATGCCCGGTGGCCGGTGAAATGCCCGGATGGGTCGAGAACGCCGTCGGCGCCGTGGAAGGTGTGTCCGGTGTCGAGGTCGCCATGGTGTTCGATCCGCCCTGGACGCCCGACCGCATGTCGGAAGAGGCGCAGGTCGCGGTCGGGTGGTATTGAGGCCTGTACCCTTGCGCCAGTCGTAAAACTTCACCATTTTAGGTGAGAATCATTCGGCAGGCCTTGAACCTGCATGGAATGGAGTAGGAAAAACATGGGACGCTTCGCCGTCATCACGATGACCGACAAGGCCGCCGACCGGGTGCGCGAGATCGTCGCCACGCGGGAAGGTGCGCATGGCATCCGGCTCGGCATCAAGAAGGGCGGCTGCGCCGGCATGGAGTATACGGTCGACCTTGTGACCGAGCCGAATCCCAAGGACGACCATATCGAACGCGACGACGCGCATGTCTATGTAGCGCCGGAGGCGGCACTTTTCCTGTTCGGAACCGAGATGGATTTCGAGCAGACGACGCTGCGCACCGGCTTCACCTTCAAGAATCCGAACCAGAGCTCGGCCTGCGGCTGCGGCGAATCCGTCGAATTGAAGCCGGCGGACTTGAAGGCGCTTGCCGAGGCGCGCGCCTCGGCCTGACCAGGCCCGCCAGCGCTTCCACTCAGTCCGGCAGCGCGGCGATGACGACAAGCTCGACGACGAGATCAGGCTGCGCCAGGGCGGCGACACCGATCACCTCCGATGGCGGCGGGTTGTTGTAGCTGCAGTGCTTCGGGCAATGTTCGGCAAAGAATTCGTCCAGCACGTCCAGACGAAAGTTGGGTGAGCTGAGAACGCCGCCGGACGGAAAAGGCCCTTTGACGTAGAACGTCACCTTGACCAGATGGTCGAGCGAGCTGCCGAGTTCCTCCAGATCCGACTTGATGTTGGCCAGGATTTCGCGCCACTGCGTTGCCGCGTCGCCGACAGCGCCGCCCTGGTGTTTCGAGGGATCGTAGTCGTCGACCGTGGCGGTGTTGCCGGACAGAAAAACATATCCCTTGGCGTCCGAGACGACCGTTCCCTTGCCCCAAGGCATCAAACGATCGCCTTTGAATTTCTTGTGCGTCGTGAGGTTCATTTCTGCCTCCTGTCGCCAGATGCTTGTCTTGATGCAATTCCAGGCGGAAACCGCTGCGCAGTTTTTCTGGAATTGCCCTAATCAACCCACATGCCGGTTCGCTTGTGCCAGTCGGCAATCGATTCCTCCGGATAGACGTCGAATACCTTGTCGTTCTTGCCGACGACCGGCTCGACCCAGTTCGCCTTGTATTTCAGCATCAGATGCACCTTTTCCGGCGGTTCCGGCAGGTCGGTGTCGATCGCCGAAGCGAAGGGGTGAACGAGGTCCGGCCAGGTCGGGTCGTAGAGCCAAAGTGCTGCGCCGCATTTCCGGCAGAAATTGCGCTCGCCGGTCGAGACCTCGCAATGCGGATGCTCATCATCCTCGATCTCGGCCCGGTAGACGCCGAGATTGCGTTTGCCCCTGATATCGAGCGTCTCGTAGTCGGCGCCGAGATTGATGGCGAAACCGCCGCCGCCTTGCTGCTTGCGGCAGATCGAGCAGTAGCAGAGCATGAATGGCACGGGCGTGTGGCTTTCCACCTCGAAGCGGACGGCGCCGCAGCGGCAGGAGCCTTTGAGCAGGACGGGCATGGCGGGAACTCCGTTTCCCGGTTTCAACCTGTCAGCATGCCTTTGGTTGCGGCGATGACAAGGCCGGTGACGGATGAGATGATCGCGGCATGGACAATGCGCGTCTTGAAGAACTGTTCGAAAGCCTGGGACCGATCGCCATCCGAAAACTGTTCGGCGGCAAGGGCATCTATTGCGACGGCGTCATCGTCGCGGTCGTCGTGCGTGGCGAGCTGATGCTCAAGGCGGACGAGGAGAGCATCCCAGACTTCGAAGTCGCCGGCTGCCGCCAGTGGACCTATACCGGCTCGCGCCACGGCAAGGAGGTGGCGATGCCATATTGGAGCGTGCCCGACGAGGCCTTCGACGATCCGGACGAGATGGCAGTGTGGGCGCGGCGCGCCTATGAGGCGGGACGAAGGGCGGGGAAGTAATAATCCGGCGTCAAAATCCAGCCAGCAGCTGGCACGCCAATTTCGGCGGAAGCGGTCATTGGCGACCTTGCTGAGAGAACGGTAGTTTGCAAGGCTGTATCGTCGCGGCGAGACTTTCCGCAGCGCTCAAGAACCTAAGTTAACCGTACTTGAAGCCCAATTTTCATGGCAGTAATCATTAGACCAGAGCAACTTGGCGACGTGCGGGTCATTCACGACCTGACTATTGCCGCTTTCGAACCCATGTCGTTTAGCGATGGTTCGGAGGCCCCGATCATTACCGCGTTGCGGAATGATGGCGACCTGACGGTTTCACTTGTTGCCGTCAGTGGCGGAGACATTGTGGGACACGTGGCCTTCTCACCGGTGACAATTGGAGCTGAAAGCCATGGATGGTACGGGCTTGGTCCGGTATCTGTATGGCCGGATAAGCAGCGGCAAGGCATCGGAAGTGCATTGATTAACGAAGGGCTTGCAATCCTCAGGGCGAACGGAGCAAAAGGCTGCGTGTTGATCGGTGATCCGGCCTATTACGGGCGGTTCGGCTTCAGAAGCGACGGCAACTTGAGCTATCAAGATCTGCCCGCGCAATATGTGCAATCACTGCCTTTCCAGAGCGAACCCGCCAACGGACAGCTGAAATTCAGCCCTGCATTCAACCGGTAGAACGGATTCAAAGCTGAGGGGATTAGATTCTGCCCTATAAAGCTTTGGCGATCTCCGCCGCCAGCCGCGCATTGTTCTCGACCAGCGCGATGTTGGTCTTGAGGCTGCGGCCGCCTGTCAGCTCAAGGATCTTCGACAAAAGGAACGGCGTCACCGCCTTGCCGGTGACGTTTTGCGCCTCGGCCGCTTTTTGCGCGGCCTGGATATAGCCGTCCATCTCGGCGGCCGGGATTTCGTCATTCTGCGGCACCGGGTTGGCGACGAGGATGCCGCCGCCCAAGCCCAGCGCCTGACGCGTACGGTAGAAATGCGCGATGTCTTCCGGCGCATGAAGGGTCAGCGGCGCGCGGAAGGGCGACTGCCTCGACCAGAAGGCGGGCATCGTCTCGCAGCCATGGCCGATGACCGGCACGCCGCGCGTTTCCAGCACTTCCAGCGTCTTTTCGATGTCGAGGATCGCCTTGGCGCCGGCCGAGACGACGATGACCGGCGTGCGTGCCAGCTCGTCGAGGTCGGCCGAGATATCGAAGCTTTTCTCAGCGCCCTTGTGGACGCCGCCGATGCCGCCGGTGGCGAACACTTTTATGCCGGCCATATGCGCGGCGATCATGGTCGCCGCAACCGTGGTGCCGCCGGTGCGCGTTTGAGCGACCGCGAAACCGAGATCGGCGCGCGACAGCTTCATGGCATCGCCCGTCATGGCAAGCGATTCGCGCTCGCCGTCGGAGAGGCCGATCTTGATGCGGCCCTCGACCACGGCGATCGTCGCCGGTACCGCGCCGCCATCGATGATGATCTGCTCGATCTTGGCGGCCATGGCGCCGTTGTCGGGGTAGGGCATGCCGTGGGTGATGATGGTGCTTTCCAGCGCCACCACGGGCCGGCCGGCGGCAAGCGCCTCCGCCACGGGCGGATGGATGTCGACAAAGGGGCGGGCGGTGTCAGGCGTCATGGCTGTCTCCGATCCGAGGGATTGCTCCGGCAGTGGTGGCCCTATGCCACTTCCCGCGGCTCCGGCACAAGGGCAAGCGCCTGCGTGAAGGTGGTGATCGTGAAGGACGGCACGGCCTGCGGGCTCTCTATGGCGAGCATTGCCGCGGCAAGGCCTTCGCGTAGTGCTGCGCGCAGTGGCAGGCCGCGCAGCAAGGCGGCGACGGTTGCGCCGGTCAAGGCGTCGCCGGCGCCGGTCACGTCGGCCACCTTGCGCGGCGCGGGCGGGTCGATCTCGAAGATGCCGGTGTCGTCGAAGCCTAGCACCGGAGCGCTGCCGGACGTGACCACGCCGGCATTCAGGCCAGCGCGCCTGAGCGCGTCGACAAGGGTCTTGCCGGATGGCTCGGCGCCGACCAGCGCGGCGGCCTCGCGACGGTTCATGAAGAGCAGCGACAGACGGTCGAGCAGCGGCGCCAGGCGGACGACCTTGGCCGGCGAGACGGCTATGGCGAAGACCGGCCGGCCCCCGGCAAGCGCCAGCAGGCGCTCCAGCGCCGCCGTCGGCAGGTTGGCGTCGCACATGATGGCGTCGGCGGCGGCGATCGCCTCGCGCACCTTGGCGCGCCTTATTTGCTTGGGGAAGGCAAGGTCGTAGAGCGCCATGTCGGCAAGCCCGACGATCAACTCGCCTTCGGCATCGATCAGCGCCGTGTAGCTCGGCGTCGTGCGGTCGAGGAACACCACCGAAAGGTCGGTTATCCCGGCGTTGTCGATCGCCGAGGCGACCGTGTCCGCCGCAGCGTCGCCGCCACGCACCGAGATCAGCGAGGCCGACACGCCGCGCTTCACCACGCTGCGCAGCGCGTTGAAAACCACGCCGCCGACGTCCTCGCGCATGATGCCGGGATTCGAAGCCGCGGGCACATAGATGCCCGAGACCTGGCCGCGCCGGTCGATATGGGCGCCGCCAAGCGCCAGGATTGTTGGGGATGTCGGCATTTCGGGTCGGTGACTTTCGTTGGTCGCGCGGCTGCGCACACTAGAGCGGTTCAGCGTTTCACGGAATCGCCGAACTGCCCTAAGTCTTTATCCCGGACGGAAAACCGCTACGCACTTTTCCTGCAATTGGTCTAGGTTTCCTCAGGTCGCCCTGCAATCGGGGTCGCGATTCGGACGGCCGGATATCGAAATCTCTTCTGGACCGGTGGCTGCACCCTGTACCAGCCTTGGTGAGACAAAAATAGAACAAATCCAGATATTGATTATTTTTCAGATATTTGTTGCCCCTTGCCAAATGAGAACAAAAAAGGTACAAAACAAGCAGGGATCACGGATTGTCCGGCCTTCATTGACGACCAAGGGGTGATGTATCATGGCTCAGAATTCTTTGCGGCTTGTAGAGGATAAGGCAGTGGACAAATCAAAGGCTCTGGACGCGGCGCTGTCGCAAATCGAGCGCGCGTTCGGCAAGGGCTCGATCATGCGGCTCGGCGCCAACGAGCAGGTGGTCGAGATCGAAACCGTGCCGACCGGCTCGCTCGGCCTCGACATCGCGCTCGGCGTCGGCGGCCTGCCGCGCGGCCGCATCATCGAGATTTACGGGCCGGAAAGCTCGGGCAAGACGACGCTGGCGCTGCACACGGTTGCGGAAGCCCAGAAGAAGGGCGGCATCTGCGCCTTCGTCGATGCCGAGCACGCGCTCGATCCGGTCTATGCCCGCAAGCTTGGCGTCGACCTCGAGAACCTTTTGATCTCGCAGCCCGACACCGGCGAGCAGGCGCTGGAGATCTGCGACACGCTGGTGCGTTCGGGCGCCATCGACGTGCTGGTCGTCGACTCGGTGGCGGCACTGACGCCGCGCGCTGAAATCGAAGGCGAGATGGGCGATTCGCTGCCCGGTCTTCAGGCTCGCCTGATGAGCCAGGCGCTGCGCAAGCTGACCGCCTCGATCTCGCGTTCCAACACCATGGTCATCTTCATCAACCAGATCCGCATGAAGATCGGCGTCATGTTCGGCTCGCCCGAGACGACCACCGGCGGCAACGCGCTGAAATTCTACGCCTCGGTGCGCCTCGACATCCGCCGCATCGGCTCGGTCAAGGACCGCGACGAGGTCGTCGGCAACCAGACCCGCGTCAAGGTGGTGAAGAACAAGCTGGCCCCGCCCTTCAAGGTGGTCGAGTTCGACATCATGTATGGCGAGGGCGTGTCGAAGACCGGCGAGCTGATCGATCTCGGCGTCA
Source organism: Mesorhizobium sp. B1-1-5 (assembly GCF_006443065.1). Taxonomy (NCBI): domain Bacteria; kingdom Pseudomonadati; phylum Pseudomonadota; class Alphaproteobacteria; order Hyphomicrobiales; family Phyllobacteriaceae; genus Mesorhizobium; species Mesorhizobium sp. B1-1-5. The sequence continues at coordinate 42,638 of NZ_VFWS01000018.1, forward strand.
AGGCCGGCGTCATCGAGAAGTCGGGCGCCTGGTTCTCCTACAATTCCCAGCGCCTCGGCCAGGGTCGCGAGAACGCAAAACTGTTCCTGCGCGACAATCCCGACACGGCGCGTGAGGTCGAGCTTGCATTGCGCCAGAATGCCGGGCTGATCGCCGAGAAATTCCTTGAGAATGGCGGCTCGGAAGGCGGCGACGACGGTTTCGAGGACGAAGCCGGCGCCCTGTAAAGTGCGTTTACGCCTGGGATTTTGGGCTCTGCGCGACCCGAGGGCGGCCGAGGATAGTTGGTTGGCTTAGCCGGAGTTCGGCCACAATCCTGGTTTATCGTCTTATGCTTATGTAATCGAGTTCTTGTATTGCGTAACCCGAACCGCCGGCCTTCGTGCCGGCGGTTTTGCGTTTCGCGGGCAGCGCTGAGCCGCCGCTCGTCGGCCGATTGGCCGCGCTGCAATGAATTCAGCAATGCGCTTTGGTCCATGCTTGTGCATGTCGTTTTCCCAAAACCGCTTGCGCAGTTTTGAGCGACACGCCTGTTTTGCGTGTTTCTGGACAGGCTCAAGAGCTATCGCTAAAAGGCCAATCTATCTTCTGAAACACCAAAGCCCATTTGCCGCCGGCCGGGCCGGCGGTTCTTGCGAAAAAGGCAGTATGCAATGAGTGGCGTGAACGACATCCGGTCGACATTCCTCGACTACTTCCGCAAGGAGGGCCACGAGATCGTCGCCTCCAGCCCGCTGGTGCCGCGCAACGATCCGACGCTGATGTTCACCAACGCCGGCATGGTGCAGTTCAAGAACGTCTTCACGGGCCTGGAGAAGCGTCCCTATTCGCGGGCCTCTACCGCGCAAAAGAGCGTGCGCGCCGGCGGCAAGCACAACGACCTCGACAATGTCGGCTACACCGCGCGCCATCTGACCTTCTTCGAGATGCTCGGCAATTTCTCGTTCGGCGACTATTTCAAGGAGCGCGCGATCGAGCTTGCGTGGAACCTGATCACCAAGGGTTTCGGCCTCAAGAAGGACAAGCTGCTCGTCACCGTCTACCATACCGACGACGAGGCGGCGGCTTACTGGAAGAAGATCGCCGGCTTCTCGGACGATCGCATCATCCGGATTCCTACCTCGGATAATTTCTGGGCGATGGGCGACACCGGCCCCTGCGGCCCGTGCTCGGAAATCTTCATCGATCGCGGCGAGCATATCTGGGGCGGACCGCCCGGCAGCCCGGAAGAGGATGGCGACCGGTTCCTGGAATTCTGGAACCTGGTGTTCATGCAATACGAGCAGGTGACCAAGGATGAGCGCGTCGACCTGCCGCGTCCCTCGATCGACACCGGCATGGGCCTGGAGCGCATGGCCTCTATCCTGCAGGGCGTCGAAAGCGTCTTCGAGACCGACCTGTTCAAGCATCTGATCGACGCTGCGTCCTCCGCGCTCGGCCAGGGGCCAAGCCAGGAGAACGTCGGGTCGTACCGCGTCATCGCGGATCATCTGCGCTCGTCCTCGTTCCTGGTGGCCGACGGCGTGCTGCCGTCGAATGAGGGGCGCGGCTATGTGCTGCGCCGCATCATGCGCCGTGCCATGCGCCACGCGCAGCTGCTGGGCGCCAAGGAGCCGCTGATGTGGCAGCTGGTGCCGTCGCTGGTGCGCGAGATGGGCCAGGCCTATCCCGAGCTGGTGCGCGGCGAGGCGCTGATCACCGAAACGCTGAAGCTTGAGGAAAGACGCTTCCGCAAGACGCTGGTGCGCGGCCTCGGCCTGCTTTCGGACGCGACCGAGACGCTCAAAGCCGGCGACATGCTGGACGGCGAGACGGCCTTCAAGCTCTACGATACCTATGGCTTCCCGCTCGATCTGACCCAGGATGCGCTGCGCCAGCGCAGCATCTCGGTCGATATCGCCGGCTTCACCGACGCGATGGAGCGGCAAAAGGCCGAGGCGCGCGCGCATTGGGCTGGCTCGGGCGAAGCCGCGACCGAGACGGTGTGGTTCTCCGTGCGCGAAAAGACCGGCGCGACCGAATTCCTCGGCTATGAGACTGAAGCTGCGGAAGGCATCGTCCAGGCCCTGGTCAAGGACGGCAAGACCATCGACAGCGCGAGCCAGGGCGATGCGGTCGCCGTGGTCGTCAACCAGACGCCGTTCTACGGCGAATCCGGCGGCCAGATGGGCGACACCGGCGTGATTTCCGGCGAGGGTTTTTCAATCGAGATCTCGGACACGCAGAAGAAGGCCGATGGTTTGTTCGTGCATCTCGGCAAGGTGGCCAAAGGCACGGTCAAAACGGGTGATGCCGTCGAGCTGAAGGTCGATCATGCCCGCCGCTCGAGGCTGCGCGCCAACCACTCCGCGACGCATCTCATCCACGAGGCGCTGCGCGAGGTGCTGGGCACCCATGTCGCGCAGAAGGGGTCGCTGGTTGCGCCCGAAAGGCTGCGCTTCGACATCTCGCACAACAAGCCGATCTCGGCCGAGGAACTCGAGGAGGTCGAGCGCATGGCCAACGAGATCGTCGTGCAGAACAGCCCGGTGACGACGCGGCTGATGTCGGTCGACGACGCGATCGCCGAGGGCGCCATGGCGCTGTTCGGCGAGAAATACGGCGACGAGGTGCGTGTCGTGTCGATGGGCACCGGCCTGCATGGCGCCAAGGCCAATCGGCCTTATTCCGTCGAGCTTTGCGGCGGCACGCATGTGAAATCGACCGGCGATATCGGCCTGGTGCGCATCCTGTCGGACAGCGCGGTGGCGGCCGGTGTGCGCCGCATCGAAGCGCTGACCGGCGAGGCGGCGCGCAAGCATTTGGACGAGCAGGACAGGCGGCTGAAAGCCGCGGCAGCGACCTTGAAAATCGCGCCGGCCGATGTGCCGTCGCGCGTCGAAACATTGCTTGAAGAGCGCAAGAAGCTCGAAAAGGAGCTTACGGAAGCGCGCAAGAAACTGGCGCTTGGCGCAGGCCCAGCCGTATCCGATGCTCCGCCCACCAACGAGACTGTCGCAGGCGTCGGCTTCCTCGGCAAGGCGGTCAGCGGCGTCGCGCCGAAGGACCTGAAGCCGCTGGCGGATGCCGGCAAGAAGACGCTCGGCTCCGGCGTGGTCGTCTTTGTCGGCGCCGGCGAGGACAACAAGGCAAGCGTGGTCGTTGGCGTCACCGACGATCTGACCGGCCGCTTCAGCGCCGTCGATCTCGTCCGCGTCGCGTCCGCCGCGCTTGGCGGCCAGGGCGGCGGCGGCCGGCCCGACATGGCGCAGGCCGGCGGCCCCGACGCGTCGAAGGCCAACGACGCGATCGCGGCGGTGAGAGCGGCGCTGGAGGCAGCTTAAGCGAGCGGGTTTGAATTTACCGCACGCTTGGCGGGACAGCGCCCCCTCTGTCCTGCCGGACTATCTCAAGAGGGGAGATTAGCTGCGTCAGCCACTCGCCTTTTTCTGCGTGGTTGTATTTCAACGTGGGAGATTGGCGAAAGCCGATGCGCCGTCCGATCTCCCCCCAAGTGGGGGAGATGTCCGGCAGGACAGAGGGGGGCGCTGTCCCTCGACTGTCCTGATTCTTATCAGCCAGGCTTTTCTGTCAGCGCAAAGCTCGGCCGTCCAGCTATTCGCGCATACCAATCCCGGATATCCGCAAAGCGCGCCAGCAGATCGCGTCCTTCCGCGACTTTGACGAAATAGGCAATGATCGGCGCCGCATGCAGGTCCGCCAACGTCAACTGGTCGCCGAGCAGCCACGGGCCCTTGTGCCTTCAGCGAGGTCAGAACCTTGAGCACCGTCTCAGCCTGGCTCAGCCCGCCGGCAATCAGCGCCTCATCCGGCGGCACCTTCTCCAGCCGCTCGACCGCCACGTCCCAGACCATGGCACGATAACCATAGGCGTCGAGCATGCCGGTTATCTGGATCATCCTGGCGCGGCCGCGCGCGTCGGCCGGCTGTAGGGCCGGGCCGTCGAAGGCTTCGTCGACATAGCGCGTGATAGCACCGGTCTCGAACAGACGAAAACCATCGTGCTCGAAGGCCGGGATGCGGCCGAACGGATGATGCTCCAGATACCAGGCCGGAATGCCATCGGCGGCGAAGATGTCGAGCGGTACCAACTCGTAGTCGACGCCTTTCTCCCTCAGCGCCATCCGCGCGATGCGCACATAAACGCTGTAGTCGGCGCCGTAGAGAGTTGGCTTGGCCATCGATCAGCGCTCCCCTCCGCTCGTCGGAGTACCAAAAAAGAAGGCTCCTTCCGGAGCCTTCGGTATGCCGAATGTGGGTTTTACCCCATGGCCTTCTGCAAATTTTCGTCGATCTTGTCGAGGAAGCCGGTGGTCGAGAGCCAAGGCTGGTCGGGGCCGATCAGCAGCGACAGGTCCTTGGTCATGAAACCGCTCTCGACCGTCTGAATGCAGACCTTTTCCAGCGTCTCGGCGAAGCGCTTGAGCTCGGCATTGTCGTCGAGCTTGGCGCGGTGGGCGAGGCCGCGCGTCCAGGCGAAGATCGAGGCGATCGAATTGGTCGAGGTTTCCTCGCCCTTCTGATGCTGGCGGTAGTGGCGGGTGACGGTGCCGTGCGCGGCTTCCGCCTCCACCGTCTTGCCGTCCGGCGTCATCAGCACCGAGGTCATCAGGCCGAGCGAGCCGAAGCCTTGCGCCACGGTGTCGGACTGCACGTCGCCGTCATAGTTCTTGCAGGCCCAGACATAGCCGCCCGACCATTTCAGGCTGGAAGCGACCATGTCGTCGATCAGGCGGTGCTCGTACCAGAGCTTCCTTGCCTTGAACTCGGCCTCGAACTCCTTCTCGTAGACTTCCTGGAAGATGTCCTTGAAGCGGCCGTCATAGGCCTTGAGGATGGTGTTCTTGGTGGACAGGTAGACCGGGAAATTGCGCAACAGGCCATAGTTCAGCGAGGCGCGGGCAAACTCGCGGATCGACTCGTCGAGATTGTACATGGCCATGGCCACGCCGGCGCCCGGCGCGTCATAGACGTCGTGCTCGATCACCTGGCCGTCCTCGCCGACGAACTTGATCGTCAGCTTGCCTTTGCCGGGGAAGCGGAAGTCGGTGGCGCGGTACTGGTCGCCGAAGGCATGACGGCCCACGACGATCGGCTTGGTCCAGCCCGGCACCAGGCGCGGCACGTTCTTCATGATGATCGGCTCGCGGAAGATGGTGCCGCCGAGGATGTTGCGGATGGTGCCGTTGGGCGACTTCCACATCTTCTTCAGCTTGAATTCCTCGACGCGCGCCTCGTCGGGGGTGATCGTCGCGCATTTCACGCCGGCGCCCCATTTCTTGATGGCATTGGCCGAATCGATCGTCACCTGATCGTTGGTGGCGTCGCGGTGCTCGATGCCGAGGTCGTAATATTCCAGTTTCAGGTCGAGATAGGGGTGGATCAGCTTGTCCTTGATGAACTGCCAGATGATGCGGGTCATCTCGTCGCCGTCGAGCTCGACGACCGGGTTCGCCACCTTGATCTTCGCCATGGAAAGAATGCCTCGTTGCTGGGGGATCTGAACGGCCTTGCCCGCATGGCTTCGGCCCGGGATGCGGAGCGTATATCAAAGGCTTTTTCAGCGCGCAAACCGTGATGCGCGCCGGGGCAGACGGGTGCCGCTGTTGTGAATGCTTCATTTTCCGGTCCGGATGTGGCAGGGACGCCGAAACGCCGCAAACCCCGGTTACCCAAAGCCATGCCAGCCTTCGAAGACACAACCAAGATCGCTTCCGCCGGACCGGCGATCATCCTGGTCGAGCCGCAGCTCGGCGAGAATATCGGCATGGTCGCGCGGGCCATGGCGAATTTCGGCTTGTCCGAGCTCAGGCTGGTCAACCCGCGCGACGGCTGGCCGAGCGAGAAGGCGCGCGCAGCCGCCAGCCGCGCCGATCACGTCATCGACGCCACCAAGGTCTTCGACGATCTGCCCTCGGCGGTCGCCGACCTGAACTTCGTCTTCGCCACGACAGCGCGCGAGCGCGACGGCTTCAAGCCGGTGCGCGGTCCGGTGGAAGCGGGCAGGGCGCTCAGGGCGCGCAGCGAGGCGGGGCTGCGCACCGGTATCCTGTTCGGCCGCGAGCGCTTCGGCCTCTATAATGACGAGGTCGGGCTCGCCGACGAGATCGTCACCTTTCCGGTCGATCCCAGCTTTTCCTCACTCAACATCGCCCAGGCGGTGCTGCTCATGTCCTATGAATGGATGAAGTCTGGCCTCGCCGACGAGACCCAGACCAACTTCTCCGGGCCGGAGCTGGCGCCGGCGCCCAAGGAGCAGCTGCACAGCCTGTTCGCCTATCTGGAAAACGCGCTGGAAGCGCGCGGCTATTTTCGCCCGGAAGAAAAGAAGCCGAAGATGGTCGACAATCTGCGCGCGGTGCTGACGCGCGCGGGCTTCGCCGAGCCCGAACTCAAGGTGCTGCGCGGCATCATCTCGTCGCTCGACAGGTTTTCGCCGGCCATGCCGCGGGGCGATGGCTCGCCCGGGGACGATCCGAGACGGTTGCCGGCCGGCGCGCGCAGTCGCGCCAAAGACGAAGAAAGTTAAGATCGGTAAGCTGCGAGCATTTGAAGTAACCGAATTTTATTCGGTTGCGCCTCATCCTTGCTGCAATAGTGGGGGTGGCACATGTTTACGTCCAATATTGGTCGACTGCGCTTTTTCCTTTACTCTCTCGGTCTCGCCGTAGCCGAAACCGTGGTGATCGTCATCTGCATTGTCAGCACGATCGGCTTCGAAGGGCTGATCAATTCAGGACCCGGCCCGGCGCGCCAGGGCATGGCAGGCGCGGTGCTCATCGCCTCCCTCATCTTCGTCGCGCTTCGCGGCAACATCGCCTCGTGCCGCTCCCGCGACGCCAACGGACGCCGCTGGATCCTGTGGGCCTACATCGCCCTTTCGGCCGTCTATGCCCTTCTGCAGGCAGGCGTGCTGCTGGTCGTCAAATTCGACGATCCCGAGAGCATTCCCGGCGGGCTGAACCTGCTTGGGCTTTCGGTATTCGGCCTCTGGTGCACGATTTGGTGGGCGAAGCCCGTCGCGGGCAGCAACATCGATGAATTGACCGATGTCTTCGACTTCGATGGCCCGCTGCCGGCATCGACGCGCGCCGCACGCACCGCTGTGCCGGCCGCTCCACGCGCCGCGGTTGCCGCTTCAGCCGCTCGCATTCCGCCCGCGCCGCAGCCCTTCGGCAGGCCGCGCCCCGCCGGTTTCGGCAAGCGCGGGATATGAGTGAGACAGAGCATGATGTCGTCCGAAAACCGCTTCACACTTTTCGGCATCCTGCTCTAGCGATTGCGCGAAAGCTGCTCGCATTCGCCTCTTCAAGACCACGATCATTCGCGATAGAAGCGCGTCGGTCCAATTCCGGGCCCTGCCGCTTCTCTTTGTTTTGACGCAATTCCGGACGGAAAACCGTTTCACACTTTTCCTGGAATTGCTCTGGTAACCGGATGACAATGAGCGATCGATCAAGCCAACGCCCGATCCTGATGTTCGATTCCGGCGTCGGCGGGCTGACCGTGCTGCGCGAGGCGCGCGTGCTGATGCCCGACCGCCGCTTCGTCTATGTCGCCGACGACGCGGCTTTTCCCTATGGCGCCTGGGAGGAACCGGCGCTCCAGGAACACATTCTTGCGCTGTTCGGCAAACTGCTCGACCGACTTCAGCCGGCGATTTCGGTCATTGCCTGCAACACCGCCTCGACCCTGGTGATCGATGCGCTGCGCGACAAATTCCCCGGTCATCCCTTTGTCGGCACCGTTCCGGCGATCAAGCCGGCCGCCGAACGCACCCGCTCCGGCCTGGTCTCGGTGCTGGCGACGCCCGGCACGGTGAAGCGCCAATACACGCGCGACCTGATCAGCAAGTGGGCGCAGAAATGCCATGTGCGCCTGGTCGGCAGCGATCGGCTGGCGGGGCTGGCCGAGATCTATATGCGCCAGGGTTTCGTCGACGAGGAAGCCGTGCGCGCCGAAACTGCGCCCTGCTTCATCGAGCGCGACGGCAACCGCACCGACATCGTCGTGCTTGCCTGCACGCATTACCCGTTCCTCGCCAACCGCATGCGCAAGACCGCGCCCTGGCCGGTCGACTGGATAGATCCCGCCGAGGCGATTGCGCGGCGCGCCATGTCGCTGCTCGAACCCGTTGGGGAGACATCCGGCGACAGCGAGCCCGATCTGGCCGTCTTCACCTCGGGCAAGGTGGATTTCGCCACGAGGCGGCTCATCCAGGGTTTTGGGCTGACCGCACCTTAGTGCTCAAGGGGGGTGGCGGGCTCGAAGACGATGCTGCGCTGATCCGGGTCGGCCGAGACCAGCTTTAGCGTCAGGCCGTCTCCCTGCCGGAGCCCTGAGGCCCTTACATTGGCAACGACAGGCATATCGGCAAGCTGCACGCGCACGCCATGGTCGACGAAGTCGGTGACGATGGCCTTGAACGTCTCGCCCTCATGTCCCTTGAGCATGACGGCCTCGGCAAGGTCGATGGCAGCGTGATTGATCTGCGAGGCGCGGGCATCCGCACGCCCCATCACCTTCGGCAATCTGGCGAAGGCGTCGGTGACGGCCTGGGGCACGGGCTGGCCGTTGGCGATCGCCAGCGCGCAGCGCACGACGTAGCGGTCGGCCAGCCGCCTGAGCGGCGCGGTGGCATGCGCGTAGGTCGCGGCCATCGCCTCATGCCAGGGGACGATGCCCTCCTGATAGGGTTGGTAGGACGCGCCATTGCCCGCGCGGCGGATTTCCAGCATTAGCGCCGCCTGTTTCGGGTCGGCCGGATCGAGTGTGCGTTGATAGTCGCGCAAGCTGGTGGAGGCTGGCCAGGGCAGGCCGAGCGCCTGTGCCGCGTTGCGCAGCCTTTGCACCTTGGAAGCATCCGGCCCCGACATCACCCGGAACAACCCGGTCTTGTGCGCCAGCATGGCGTCGGCAATCGCGATATTGGCGGCCAGCGAAAGTGCTGCATTGTCCTGCTCGGATTGCTGCAGCGGCCTGAACGAAAGCCGGAACGTGCCGTCGACGAGCCTTTCCACCTCCTGCTCGGGCGGATCGACGCGCGAAGCGCCGCGGCGCTCTTCGTTCGTCGCCATGCGCCGCGCCAGTTCCGCGAAGCCGGCCGGAACGTCGGCGGCCTTGACGCTGTCATAGGCGAGCTTGGCGCGGCTTTGAATGATTGCCCGCTCCGCGCCGTCCAGCTTCACCGCACCGTCTCCAGCAACCCGAACCGTGAAGACGACCGCCGGACGCGGTCCATCGGGCAACAGGCTCGCCGCGGCCTCGGCAAGCAGTGGCGGGTAGAGCCCGGCCTTGCCGTCCGGCAGATAAAACGTCTCGCCCCGGCCCCAGGCTTCGCCATCAATCGTATCGCCGTCCTCGACGAACCAGGCCACGTCAGCAATGGCATAGTGCAAGAGAAGATCGCCGCCGCTGGCCTCTATCGAGAAGGCCTGGTCGAGATCGGTGGAACTCGCCGGATCGAGCGTGACGAAGGGCATTGCCGTCCGGTCGGCATGCTGCCCGGGCACACGCTTTGCCGCCGCCTCCGCCACGGCCATCACCGCAGGCGGAAATCCACCCGGCACATGGAATTCTGCGCGGATTTTCGCAAGGCCGGAGGAAAGCGCCTGTGAGGGATCGTTCAGGGATTTCATGCGACCGTCCTACACTGGCGTTCCGGGCGCGGGAAGGCTTGCCAGGATACCGCCAAGGTCGGCCGCCTAATGGCCAACTCAAGCAGACCGGCGGGCCGAGCCGCTGCTGCTGGAACTGCCGGTTCAGCCCGGCGTTTCTTCTCACAGCAAAGGAGAAATCGCCATGCCCGCCAAATCGCAAGCCCAGCAAAAGGCTGCCGGCGCAGCGCTGTCCGCCAAGCGCGGCGAGACGAAGAAGAGCGAGCTCAAGGGCGCTTCGCGCGAAATGTATGAATCGATGAGCGAAAAGCAGCTCGAAGAGTTCGCCGAGACCAAGCGCAAAAGTCTGCCCAGCAAGAAGTCGTAGGTCGAATGAAAGGCCCGCGGCGTCGGCCGCGGGCCTCCGTCAACCCCTTTTGGCGCAAGATGAGCTAGCGGCGCCACCAGCAGCGTTTGGTCTTGTAGCGGATGACGTGGCGATGGCCGTGGCGCCAGACCACTCTTTTCGTCACCACGACGCGGCATATCTGCCTGTGGCCGCTCCAATGCCTGGCCATGGCAGGTTCCGGCGTCATGACCGCCATAGATCCCGCCAATACAGCGGCCCCGGTCAGGGTAAGGAAGAACTTCTTCATGGGAATTCCTCTGCTCCAGTCCCTTCATTAAGATGGCAGAGCAGCGCGGCTCCTTGAAAGCACAAGCCGCTCTGCTGCCGGTGGCCTTCGCCACAACCGGCACCGCACGCCACGCGGGAAATGTATCGGGTTGCGACCCGCGCTGCCAGCCGTAAGCTTGACAGCGGTTAAATCTCTGTTTAACAGGCCACCAACACCGGGTGGCGACGCCCGGTGGTTTCTTTTGACGTGTCCCGTGGGTTTTCCGTCGCTTTGCGTGGAAAACCCTGTCAGGTCTCGAAAACGGAGGCCAGAGGAGGGCGCGTTTCCTTCGCCCGGAGCCATGGGGTTCCGGGTATATTGTTTTGAAAGGGAATGCGATGAGCAAGCGCGAATCCGCGAAATACAAGATCGACCGCCGTCTCGGCGAAAATATCTGGGGCCGTCCGAAGTCCCCGGTCAACAAGCGTGAATACGGCCCCGGCCAGCACGGCCAGCGCCGCAAGGGTAAGCTTTCCGACTTCGGCCTACAGCTGCGCGCCAAGCAGAAGCTGAAGGGTCACTATGGCGACGTTTCGGAAAAGCAGTTCCGCAAGGTTTATGAAGAGGCCAACCGACGCAAGGGCGATACCTCCGAGAACCTGATCGGCCTACTCGAGTCGCGTCTCGACGCGGTGGTCTACCGCGCCAAGTTCGTGCCGACCATCTTCGCCGCCCGTCAGTTCGTCAACCACGGCCACGTCAACGTCAACGGCAAGCGCACCAACATCGGCTCGTATCGCTGCAAGCCGGGCGACATCATCGAGGTGCGCGAGAAGTCGAAGCAGCTCGTCATCGTGCTGGAATCGGTCGGTCTCGCCGAGCGCGACGTGCCGGACTACATCGAAGCCGATCACAACAAGATGACCGCGACCTTCGCTCGCGTTCCCGGCCTTTCGGACGTTCCGTTCGCCGTGCAGATGGAACCGAACCTGGTCGTCGAATTCTACTCCCGCTGATCGGTATCAATCAGCCGCAGCATTCAAGGCCGCCCCTCGAGGCGGCCTTTTCTTTGGCGGTCAGGGCTATTCACTTCGGCCGCATTTATGCGACGCCATGTGATTTCACTCGGCTGCAAAGTGCTCTAAAGCCGAGCGCAAACAGAACTCGGGGCCAGCGTCATGAACATGCTGCCAGATGTGAAATCCATCGAGCCGATCGGCGATGAGACCGACGGCGGTTTCCATCCGCTGTTCCGCGACGTGCCGTCCTCGGTCGAGTTCAACAAGCTGCGCAAGCGGCTGTTGAGGCTCACCCGCCAGGCGATCGAGGATTTCGCCATGGTGAAGCCGGGCGAACGCTGGCTGGTGGCGCTGTCGGGCGGCAAGGATTCCTACGGCCTGCTGGCGCTTTTGCTCGATCTCAAATGGCGCGGGCTGCTGCCGGTCGAGCTGCTTGCCTGCAATCTCGACCAGGGCCAGCCGAATTTCCCGAAGCACATCCTGCCCGACTATCTCAACGGCAACGGCATCGCCCACCGCATCGAATACCAGGACACCTATTCGGTGGTGACCGACAAGCTGCCGCAGGGCAGCACCTATTGCTCGCTCTGCTCCCGGCTGCGACGCGGCCATCTCTATCGCATCGCGCGCGAGGAAGGGTGTTCGGCGCTGGTGCTTGGCCATCACCGCGAGGACATTCTCGAGACCTTCTTCATGAACCTGTTCCATGGCGGGCGTCTCGCCGCCATGCCGCCCAAGCTTCTCAATGACGAGGGCGACGTCATGGTGCTGCGCCCGCTCGCCTATAGCGCTGAGGCCGATCTCGAAAGATTCGCCGGCGCGATGAAATTCCCGATCATCCCGTGCGACCTGTGCGGCAGCCAGGAAGGGCTGCAGCGCAACGCCATGAAGGCGATGCTCGACGACATCGAGAAGCGCATGCCGGGCCGCAAGGACACGATGATCCGCGCCATGGCCAATGTAAGGCCCTCGCATCTCCTGGACAGGAAGCTGTTCGACTTCGCGGGCCTCGACGCAAACCCAGGACAAGACATACCCGATGCGATTTGACGATAACGCGATCGACTGGCTGGCCGAGCTTCTCGCCGATACCGCAAACGCCGAAATCATGCCGCGCTTCCGGCGGCTGGGCGAGGGCGACGTGCGCCAGAAGACATCCGCCGCCGACCTCGTCACCGAGGCGGACGTCAACGCCGAGAGGCTGATCACAGCCAGGCTGCGCGAGCGCTTTCCAGATGCCATGGTGGTCGGCGAGGAAGCCTGCTCCGACAACCCGGCGCTGCTGTCCGGCCTTGGCGATGCCGCGCTTGCCTTCGTCATCGATCCGGTCGACGGCACCTTCAATTTCGCTTCCGGTGTGCCGCTGTTCGGCGTCATGGCAGGCGTCGTCGTCAATGGCGAGACCGTTGCCGGCATCATTCATGACCCGACGGGCAAGGACTGGCTGATCGGCGCCAAGGGCGCCGGCAGCCATATCCGCCATGCGCATGGCGCGCTGGAAAAGGTCGGCGTCGCGGCGCCGGTGCCCATGTCGCAGATGACCGGTTCCGTTTCCTGGCAGTTTCTCCAAGAGCCCGAACGCTCGCGGCTCGCCCGCAACCAGACCAAGACGCTGTCGCAATTCGCCTATCGCTGCGCGGCGCATGAATACCGGCTTCTGGCCAGCGGCCATGCCCATTTCGTGCTCTACAACAAGCTGATGCCCTGGGATCATCTGGCGGGCGCGCTGATCCACCAGGAGGCCGGCGGCCATGTCGCGCGCGTCGACGGCAGCGCCTACCTGCCGTCGCATGTCGATGGCGGCCTGCTGGTGGCACCGGACAAGCAAAGCTGGGACGAGTTGCGACGCGAGCTCTGGGCGGAATAGGGCAATCCTGCTGCGCTAAGGCCGGCGCCGTCTGCCAGATAACAACTAATGCAGATCGGTGACGTGCCCTGAAACGGGGGGATTTTGAGGCTGGAACATCTTGCCCCGCTCGGCAATCAGGATCATCAGCAGAGCTGCGACCGAGACACTGCAGAAGCCGGCGGCCAGAGGCGTCACCGTGCCGTTATAGGCCTGGCCGATCAGCGCGCCGATGATGGCTCCGAGGAAGGTCTGCATGAAGCCCAGGATGGACGCGGCGGTGCCGGCAAGTTCGCCGAGCGGCTCCATGGCCAAAGCGTTGAAATTCGCACCAAGTCCGCCGAACGGCAGCATCGCGCCGGCAAAAAACGCGATGAAGAGCCAGAGCGGCATCCGCATCTCCAGCGAGACGACGAGCCAGGCAAGGCTGATGCACAGGAAGACGAGCAGCGCGCCTTGCGACAGGCGGCGCATGCCGATCTGTCCGACCAGCCGCGAATTCAGATAGTTCGAAAAAGCCAGCACACCGGCGACGCCGGCAAAGATCAGCGGGAACAATTCGCCGACATGGAAGACGTCGATATAGATCTGCTGTGCCGAGCTGATGAAGCCGAACATGGCCGCGAAGATGAAGGTGCTGGCAAAGGCGTAGCAAAGCGTGAGGCGGTTGGTGAGCACGATGCCGAAGCCGCCGGCGACGGAGCTCACCGTCAGCGGCCGGCGATATTCCGGATGCAGCGTCTCGGGCAGGCGCAACAGAGCCCACGCCGACACGACCAGCGCGCCGACGGCCATGGTCACGAAAATCCAGTGCCAACTGGCAAACAGCATGACGAACTGGCCGATGCCGGGCGCGATCACCGGAATTGCCATGAACACCATGAAGATCAGCGACATCACCTCGGCCATGCGCCGGCCTTCGAACGTGTCGCGCACGATCGAGACGGCGATGACGCGGGTCGCCGCCGCGCCGAAGCCTTGTATCAGGCGGCAGGTTAGCAACAGGGCGAAACTCGGCGCGACGGCGGCGGCGGCCGCGGCGGCAACATAGACGACCAAGCCGAAGACCAACGGCGCACGGCGCCCGAAGCGATCCGAAATGGGTCCGAAGAAAAGCTGTCCGCCGCCGAAGCCAAGCATATAGGCGGTGATGACATATTGGCGGTGGTTCTCGCTCTCCACGCCGAGCGAGGCGCCGATCTGCTGAAGCGCCGGCAGCATGATGTCGATGGCCAGGGAGTTGAGCGCCATGAGTGCCGCGCAGAGCGCGATGAATTCCCAGCGCGGAATGGGCAAGCTTGTTGCCGATTGCTGCGCTGCTGCCTGCTTGTCCACCGCGAAATCCGATTCTTCAAACGAACATGCGCCGGATTACCGGCGCATCCATTCGTTTCGTTCTCAAATCCGAGAACTACAATGCCGAGGTGGGGGCGGCCTCGGAAGTTAGTGTCCGCCGGCCGGTCGCCGACACAATCCGATCAGGCGGCGCCTTTGACGCTGACGCCCTTTTCGACCAGGAAGTCCTGCAATTCACCGGCCTGGAACATCTCACGCACGATGTCGCAACCGCCGACGAATTCGCCCTTCACATAGAGCTGCGGGATGGTCGGCCAGTTGGAATAATCCTTGATGCCCTGGCGCAGTTCGGCCGAGTCGAGCACGTTCACGCCTTTGTAGTCGGCCCCGATATAATCGAGGATCTGCACCACCTGGCCGGAGAACCCGCATTGCGGGAAACCGGGCGTGCCCTTCATGAAGAGCACGACGTCGTTGCTCTTCACTTCATTGTCGATGTAGTCGTTGATGCCGGTCATGGACAATCCTTTCATGCCTGTGGGAGTCAGGCTCGAAGCATGTCCTTCAAATAAACCCATAGGTTGGCTGAAACAAGACGTTAGCCGTGACGCTGGCCCGATGGCGCAAGGGATAACGCGATTTTGGGCCAAGCCGCCGCTTGCGGGCACGCCTGTAGCGGAAGCGAAGCAATCTTCAGTCCGGAACGCCGGTCTGCAGCGCCAGAGCATGCAGCACGCCGCCCATCTTGCCCTTCAGCGCGTCATAGACCATCTGGTGCTGCTGGACGCGGCTTTTGCCCCGGAAACTCTCCGCAACGACCTCAGCCGCGTAGTGGTCGCCGTCGCCGGCCAGATCGCGGATCGTTACCCTGGCGTCGGGAATGCCTTCCTTGATCAGTTTTTCGATGTCGTGGGCATCCATTGCCATGGCAAAATCCTGTTTCAAGCGGGCAGGCTGTATGTGACTCGGAGTGAGCCTAGAACCTTTCCAGCCCGGATTGAAGCCGTTCCGTCGCAGGAGGAAACCTAGGAATGATCCCGGCTCGGATGAACCACGCCGTCTTCGGTGATGTCGTCGCGCGTCGAATAGGCGCGGCCGAGGCTGAAGACCAGCACGTAGAGCGGGATGTTGATCAACAGGCTGACGATCGGAAGATAGCTCGTCATCCGCCATGCGGCTGAGAAGAACGCCTGACCGTAGCCGTCGCAGATCAAGGACGAGCCATAGTCCCAAACCGCCCCGACCACCGCGGCGACGGCAAAGAGTTTCATGCAGGTTGCGATGTGCCTTGCCCGCGCCGGCTCCGGAGAAAGCCTGTTCCACAGCACGAGGCAGGCGATTGGAACTGCGTAGATCAGAGTCTGCAAGATGAGCATCGGCAGCGTGCCGTTTGCCGCCGCCAGGAACTCGGCGCGGGTTTCCAGCCGCGGGCAGACCTCGCTCGAGGTCGTCGACAATAGGAACAGGACGAACGGGCCGAGAAACCAGAAGAAGAACAGAGACGGCCAGAAGACGACTGCAATCAGCGCCCTGGCGGTTAAATCATGTCGCATAAAAAAGGATTTATGCGCCATGATTTAAGTCTCTTGTTGTAAGCATGTCTTTCCCGAAACCGCTGCACACTTTCGGGGAGACATGCTTCTGGTCAACTGGCCTGGTCCATGAAGCGCGGGAACCAGCCTTCATGCGCGGCGGTCAATTCACTGACCGGGATCGGCCGCGCGTCACCCAGCTTCAATTCAAGTCCGCCGGTGGTGCCGATCCACGGCGCGAAGATGCCGAGCTTGCCCTGCTCCTCGCGGATCCTGTCCCATTCGCCGCTTTGGGGGTCGATCGACAGGGTCAGCAGATAGCGGCCCTGGTCCTCGCCGAACCAGACCGGAATCGGATCGGTGCCGGTGAGGCCGGGGATGGTGGCGCCGATGCCGGAGGCCATCGCCATTTCGGCGAGCGCTACCGCCAGGCCGCCGTCGGAGACATCGTGGGCCGATGTCACGATGCCGGAAACGATCAGCGAGCGCACATGGTCGCCGACGCGTTTCTCATGCGCGAGGTCGACAGGCGGCGGCAGACCGTCGGCGCGGCCATGGATGTCGCGCATATAGGCGGACTGCCCGAGATGGCTGCCCCAGCTCGGCGGCGCGCCGACCAGCACGATCATCTGGCCCTCGGCGGCGAAGCCGATACGCGCCATCTTCGACCAGTCGGCGATGAGGCCGACGCCGCCGATCGTCGGCGTCGGCAGGATGCCGCGGCCGTTCGTCTCGTTGTAGAGCGAGACATTGCCGGACACGATCGGGAAGCCGAGAGCGCGGCAGGCATCGCCGATGCCTTTGATGGCGCCGACCAACTGGCCCATGATCTCGGGCCGCTCGGGATTGCCGAAATTGAGGTTGTCGGTGGCGGCAAGCGGCAAGGCGCCGGTCGCCGTCAGGTTGCGCCAGCATTCGGCCACGGCCTGCTTGCCGCCTTCGTAAGGGTCGGCCTCGCAGTAGCGCGGAGTGACGTCGGAGGAGAAGGCCAGCGCCTTGGTCGGGTGACCTTCGACGCGCACGACGCCGGCATCGCCGCCGGGCAGCTGTAGCGAATTGCCCTGGATCAGCGTGTCATACTGCTCCCACACCCAGCGGCGCGAGGAGAGATCCGGTCCCCCCAGCATCTTGAGCAACGCGTCGGCGACATCGGCCTTCGGCGCGTCGTTCGCGGCAAGCGGCGTTGGTTTCTTCGCCTCGACCCAGGGGCGGTCATATTCCGGCGCCTCGTCGCCCAGTTCCTTGATCGGCAAATTGGCGACCTCGTCGCCCTGATGGATGACGCGGAAGCGCAGATCGTCGGTGGTCTTGCCGACAATGGCGAAGTCGAGACCCCATTTGCGGAAGATCGCCTCGGCTTCCTCTTCCTTCTCGGGGCGCAGCACCATCAGCATGCGCTCCTGGCTTTCCGACAGCATCATCTCATAGGCGCTCATGCGCTCCTCGCGCACCGGCACCTTGTCGAGGTCGAGCTCGATGCCGAGGTCGCCCTTGGCGCCCATCTCGACGGCAGAGCAGGTGAGGCCTGCGGCACCCATGTCCTGGATGGCGATGACGGCGCCCGACGCCATCAGCTCGAGGCAGGCCTCCAGCAGGCATTTTTCGGTGAAGGGATCGCCGACCTGCACGGTCGGCCGCTTCTCCTCGATCTTGTCGTCGAATTCGGCCGAGGCCATGGTGGCGCCGCCGACGCCATCGCGCCCGGTCTTGGCGCCGAGATAGACGACCGGCAGGCCGACGCCCTTGGCCTGGGACAGGAAGATGGCGTTGGTCTTGGCAAGACCCGCCGCGAAGGCGTTGACCAGAATGTTGCCGTTGTAGCGCGCATCGAAATTGACCTCGCCGCCGACGGTCGGCACGCCGAAGGAATTGCCGTAGCCGCCGACGCCCGAAACCACGCCCGCGACAAGGTGCCGGGTCTTGGGATGATCCGGCGCGCCGAAGCGCAGCGCGTTCATTGCCGCCACCGGCCGCGCGCCCATGGTGAAGACGTCGCGCAGGATGCCGCCGACGCCGGTCGCGGCACCCTGATAAGGTTCGATGTAGGAGGGGTGGTTATGGCTCTCCATCTTGAAGACGACGCAGTCGCCGTCGCCGATGTCGACCACGCCGGCATTTTCGCCCGGACCCTGGATGACCTGCGGACCGCTGGTCGGCAGCGTGCGCAGCCATTTCTTGGAGGACTTGTAGGAGCAGTGCTCGTTCCACATCGCCGAGAAGATGCCGAGCTCGGTGAAGCTTGGCTCGCGGCCGACCAGATCGAGAATGCGCTGGTATTCGTCCGGCTTCAGCCCATGCGCGGCGACGAGCTCGGGGGTGATCGGCACGGAATTGGAAATGGTCATGAGCAGCGATTTTTGTCCGTGGAAGAGGGGAGTTTTCGAGTCCTCCTCATATCGCAAGCTTTCGCGCGATACACCCCCATGGGATGACGAAAATGCCGGAAAACTGGTCCTCAGGCGGCCGCCGGAGCCCAGGGGTCGCCAGCTTGATCAGGAAAAACTGTCGTAGCCGGCGCGGCCTTCGTCGAGCAGGCGGCGGATGACGGCGACGCCGCCAGCGACATCCTTGCTTTGCCGCGGCTGTGACACGCCAAAGCGCACGCCGTGAAAGACCTGCTCGGAGCGGCCGGCCTTGAACTCGTCCTCGTCGTCGATGAGCACGCCTTGCGCCAGGCAGGCATTCTTGAAAGTGCCGGACAGCCACGGGTCCGGCAAAGTCAGCCAGACGAAGGGCACGTTGTCGCGCGCCTTGAAATCAAAACCCGCCAGCACTTCGCGCACGATGGCGAGGCGCGCCTGGATTTCGCCAATGCAGCGCTTGCGGATCTCGCCCGCCTGGCCCGACATCACCAGCCGCGTGCCGAGCTCGGCCAGCAGGAAGGGCAGGCCGCCGGTCATCATCTTGTGGGCGACACGGATGCGGTGGCGATAGGCCGGCGGGCAGGAAAGCCAGCCGCCGCGCACGCCCGCCGCGACCGACTTCGACAGGCCGCCGGCGACGATCGTGCGCTCGGGCGCGTATTCGGCCAGCAGCGGTGTCGGGTCGTCGGTGAGTTCGCCGTAAAGATCGTCCTCGATCAGCGCGACATTGTACTCGCGCGCAATCTTGGCGATCGCCTGCCGCCGTTCCGCCGACAGCGTCACCAGCGTCGGGTTCTTAGCGGTCGGCATCAGGAACATCAGCTTTGGATGTTTCTGCGCGCAGACGCGCTCGAAATCATCCGGGTCGATACCATCCTCGTCGGTCGAAACCAGCGCCGTGCGGCGGCCGATCAGCCCGGCGCTGCGCGCGATCTGCGAATAGGTGAGGTGCTCGAAGACCACGTAGTCGCCGGGCATGGTCAGCGCCGCGATCGCCGCCATGACCGCAGCATGGGTGCCCAGCGTCGGCACGATCGAATCGAGCGAGGGGCGGAAGGCATTGCGTGCCAGCCAGCGGCTTCCGGCTTCGTACCAGCGTTCGGGAAAATCCCGCGTATAGCTCGAAATGTCGTGCGGATGCTCCTGCGCCGTACGCGCCAGCATGTCGGCAATCACCGCGCCCTGGCCGACATCGGGGGCGGCCGTGCTGTCGAAGCGCAGCTTGCCGCTCGGCGCGTCGATGGGGCGCGTGCCCTGGATGGCAGGTTCCAAATCCGGCTTCGGGTCTGCGGCGCGCTGGCCGAGCACATAGGTGCCACGGCCGACTTCGCCGCTCACCAGACCGCGCTCGCGCAGCAGCTGATAAGCCCTGCCGATGGTGCCGACGGTCGTGCCGATGTCATAGGCGAGATCGCGCTGCGGCGGCAGTTTTGCACCGGCGTCGATGACGCCCTTGTCGATATCTGACTCAATGCTGTCAGCAAGGCGCTGATACAGCGGACCGGAGCCAGAGGAAAGATCGGGGAGCCAATTTGTCATGGTAACAATTTTCTATATTGCACCGCGCGATGAGTCAATTCATATCGGTTGCGCGATTGCTAAGGTACAATCGAAACAAGGCAGAACGACAATGGATACAATCGAGACAATTTGCTATGCTCACCCGGCTTTTGGCACGCAGGTCGAGCCCTTGGCCCGTCGCCGTTTCGCCGGTCGTATGGCGGTTGTGCTCCGTTCCATCGCCAGGCGGATCGACCGCATGCTCCAGCGCCGGCGCGGCCGCCTCGCGCTCATGGAGATGACGGACGAGCAGCTCAAGGATATCGGAGTCTCGCGCTGCGACGCCCATCGCGAAGGCATCAGAGCGTTCTGGGAGTGATGCCTACCAGCGGCGGCTCGATTGGACGCGGGTTGCGGTCTTTCTCCGCAGCCGGCCGATGCCGTGATCAACAAGCACGGCGAGCACGCTCAACCCGACGAATAACGCGGTGACTGCCAGCGCCGAAACGGCGACGCTGGCCCTGCCGTTCTTGGCGACGTCGAGGAATGGGTAGGGTACTTCGCCGGCGAAGGGCGCGCGTATCAGCGCGTAGGCGAGATAGACGACCGGGTAGATCATCCACCAGGGGATGTCGCTCCACTGCCGCCTGCCATCGGCGCCCGCCACCAGCCACCACAGCACGAACAGCACCGGCGTCACATAGTGCAAGAGGACGTCGCAGAACAGGAACAAACCCTGCGGCTGCCAGAGCTTTGCCAGGATCGTGGCGTAGACGATGAAAACCAAAGTCATGGCCACGGCTACGCCAGTCCGCGTCCGCGGTCCGGCAAAGGCCGGGAACCACGCATAGCCGGCGGGTGACAGCAGCGAGGCGTGCACCATCACAGCGGCGATGTTGGTCAGGATGGTGAAGAAGCTGAAATAGAAGACGATCGAGCCGAGCAGGCCACGGCCTGCGGCCATCGATGCCGGGATAGTGATGGCGAATTGCAGGACAAGCGCAATCAGCCCGACAGCCAGCCCCGCGGTCTGCAGGAACCGGGCCATGACAATTTCAGGCGGCAGCCGCGCAGGACGGATTGCCGGCCTGCCAGCGGGCGAGATCGGAACTGATGCGCGCGCCGAGCGGCTCGTTCATCAGCGGGCCAAAGGCGTCGACGCGGCTGGAATTGCCCTGCGCCTGCACCACCAGCAGCGGCTTGCCGCCATAATGCTTGGCGGGCACCAGCAGGAAGCGCGGCGTGCCGCTGTAGGAATTGAGCTCGTTGGCCATCTGGTAGGTCTTGAAGGCCGGGTCCTTGCTGGCGATCCAGCATTTGTGCGCAGCGATGGCGACCTGTTCCATCGCAAGCAGCGAGGCGCTCTTGCCTGAGGGAACCGGCGTGGTCTTGGGGCTGGACTGGCAGGAAGCCAAGCCAAGCCCGGCGGCGGCCAGGAGAGCAAGGCGAGCAATCGTCAGTCTCATGGTCAGTCCGCCCCCGCGTTCCGATGGGATGTTAATCAGGCTGCGATGCCGAGAGCGCTTTCGAACAGCGCCCGCCCGTCATTGCCGCCATGCGCCGCCTCGATCAGGTTTTCGGGATGCGGCATCAGGCCGAGCACATTGCCCTTGTCGTTGACGATGCCGGCAATGTCGTTGATCGAGCCATTGGGGTTGGTGTTTTCCGCATAGCGGAACACCACCTGGCCTTCGCCTTCTATCCGGGCAAGCGTCTCGGCATCGGCGAAATAGTTGCCGTCATGATGCGCCACCGGCGAGCGGATGACCTGTCCGGGCTGGTAGCGCCGGGTGAACATGGTGTTGGCGTTGGCGATCTCGAGCTTCACCTGCCGGCAGACGAATTTCAGCGAGGCGTTGCGCATCAGGGCGCCGGGCAGCAATCCCGCCTCGACCAGAATCTGGAAGCCGTTGCAGACGCCGATGACGGTCACGCCCTTGGCCGCCTTTTCGGCGACCGCCCGCATCACCGGCATGCGCGCCGCGATCGCTCCGCAGCGCAGATAGTCGCCGAAGGAGAAGCCGCCCGGGATGGCGATCAGATCGACATCGGGGATTTCGGTGTCGGTCTGCCAGACGGTCGCCGGCGCCTGGCCGGAAATCTTGGTCAGCGCCGCGATCATGTCGCGGTCGCGGTTGAGGCCTGGCAGGAGGACGACGGCTGATTTCATTGTCAGGCGATCTCCACCGCGTAGTTCTCGATCACCGTGTTCGCCAGAAGTTTGTCGCACATGGCCTTCAGGTCGGCCTCGGCCTTGGCCTTGTCGGTTCCGGCGAGCTCGATGTCGAACACCTTGCCCTGCCGCACCTGGCCGACGCCGTCGAAGCCCAGCCCGGAGAGCGCGTGCTCGATCGCCTTGCCCTGCGGGTCGAGGACGCCGTTCTTGAGGGTCACGGTGATACGGGCTTTCATCGATGCTCCTGGGCAGATCGTCGTTTAGGAAAAGGCCTGCCATTGTCCGGCAGGCCCGTCAGTATTCAGTGCTTCAGGCCCTTGGGCGCCTCGGAAGAGGCGACGAGCACCGGGCCCGTCGGGCGCGGCGGCTCGTTCTCGTTGATGATGCCGAGACGGCGGGCAACCTCCTGATAGGCTTCGACCAGACCGCCCATGTCGCGGCGGAAACGGTCCTTGTCGAGCTTGTCCTGGGTGGCGACGTCCCACAGCCGGCAGGAATCCGGCGAGATCTCGTCGGCGACGACGATGCGCATCATGTCACCCTCGAACAGGCGGCCGCATTCGATCTTGAAGTCGACCAGCTGGATGCCGACGCCGAGGAACAGGCCGGACAGGAAGTCGTTGACGCGGATGGCCAGGGCCATGATGTCGTCGATTTCCTGGGGGTTTGCCCAGCCGAAGGCGGTGATGTGCTCTTCCGACACCATCGGGTCGTCGAGCGCGTCGGCCTTGTAGTAGAATTCGATGATCGAGCGCGGCAGCACCGTGCCTTCCTCGATGCCGAGGCGCTTGGACAGCGAGCCGGCGGCGACATTGCGCACCACGACCTCGAGCGGGATGATCTCGACTTCCTTGATCAACTGCTCGCGCATGTTGAGCCGGCGGATGAAGTGGGTGGGGATGCCCATCCGGTTCAAATGGTTGAAGATGTGCTCGGAAATGCGGTTGTTGAGCACACCCTTGCCATCGACCACTTCATGCTTCTTCTTGTTGAAAGCGGTGGCATCGTCCTTGAAAAACTGGATCAGCGTCCCCGGCTCAGGGCCCTCATAGAGGATCTTGGCCTTGCCTTCGTAAATGCGGCGGCGATTTTTCATCTGATTTTTTCTCTGGATCTGCGGGCAGGCGGCAATCGACCGATTCCTGCCCGTCTGCCTAAATTAGTATGGCGAAGGCGGCGTTCAATGCCGGTGTTATCGCAATCGCCTTGTTTGCTCAATCGGCAAATCCCGCGAATCAACCGCTTTCGGGACTGAAATGCCGCAGCGCAGCATGCGACGAAGCATATTGACCGGCCCGCGGCCTTTTGGTTTGTGCTTGCCCATCACACATATTCACCGCCAAGCGAATCGGATTGATCGGAGGGACGTCATGAGCAGCATGAAAGACCGCGAAGAGGGTTTTGAGCGCAAATTCGCCTTCGACGAGGAGCTTCGCTTCAAGGCCGCGGCGCGCCGCAACAAGGCGCTTGGCCTGTGGGCCGCCGAGAAACTGGGCAAATCCGGCGCCGATGCCGAAGCCTATGCCAAGGAAGTGGTGGTCTCCGATATCGAGGAAGCGGGCGACCACGATGTTTTCCGCAAGATCCGCACGGATTTCGACGCGGCCGGCGTCGCCCAGTCCGACCATCAGATCCGCCGCACCATGGACGAGCTGATGGCGCAGGCGATCGAGGAGATCAAGAACAGCTGAGGCTGTGTGGACATGATGTCGTCCGAAACCGCCTCGAGCTTTTCGGCGTCATGCGCTATCTCTTTGTTTTTACGCAATTCTGGACGGAAAACCGTTGCGCATTCTCCTGAAATTGCTCTGACTGGACCAATCGACCGCCCGGCCAAGCCGGGCGGTTTTTCTTTGCCTTCGCGTCGTTTCCGGCCAAAACTGCGGATTGTTCACAAGGAAACTTTCGATGTCGCTCAAGTCCCGCCTGGCCGCCGACGAAACGCTGTTCACCGCTTGGTCGGGCGTGCCGGACGCGCTGACGGTCGAAATCATCGCCAAGCAGGGTTTTGACGCCGTCACCCTCGACATGCAGCATGGCGGACATCATGAGGACAGTGTGCTGCGCGGCCTGGTGCCGGTGCTCGCCGCCAACAAGCCGGCGCTGGTGCGCATTCCGGTCGGACGCTTCGACATGGCGAGCCGCGCGCTCGATTTCGGCGCAGAGGCGGTGATCGCGCCGATGGTGAACTCCGCGGCCGATGCAAGGCAATTCGCCGCCGCGATGAAATATCCGCCGCTGGGCGAACGCTCCTGGGGCCCGACCTATGCTTTCCCGCGCCATGGCAAGGGCGACCATGCCGAATGGCTGCGCGACACGAACCAGCGCACCATGGCTTTCGCCATGGTCGAGACGCGGGCCGCCCTCGAGGCGCTGGACGGTATTTTGGATACGCCCGGCATCGACGGCATCTTCGTCGGCCCGTCGGATTTCTCGATCGCCTGGTCGAACGGCACCACCATCAACTCGACGCTGGAAAGCATGATGGAGACGGTCGCGTCGATCGCCGAGCGGACGCGCAAGGCCGGCAAGCATGCCGCGATCTATGTCATCGAACCGGCGATTGCCGGGCGCGTCGTGTCAATGGGCTTCCGGCTGCTCGCCATGGGCTCGGACCACACGCTGATTTCGCTCGGCGCGAAAACGCTGTTGAAGAGCATGCGGGATTCGATCGGCTCCTAGACGCCGATCAGGGTTCTTTCAGTTCCGTCAGGAATTTAGCGAAAGTCATCGAACCCTCGGGCCACGGGCCGAAGCCGGCGTCGTGGTTGAGATGGCCTGCCTCGCCGGCGTCGATGAAGAGCGATCCCCAGGCGGCGGCAATGTCCTCGGCGACCTCGAAGGCGCAGAACGGATCGTTGCGGCTGGCGATCACGATGGACGGAAAGGGCAGGGGATCGCGCGAATAGGGGCCGAAGGTCATCAGATGCCTTGGCCTGATTTCCGGATTGGAAACGTCGGGCGGCGCGACGAAGAAGGCGCCGGCGACCGGCTTCTTGAATTGCGGGATGGCCTGCACCGCCGCCGTCACGCCCAGCGAGTGCGCAACAAGCACCACCGGCCGCTCGGCCTCGTTGACGGCGTTCGCCACGCTCGCCGTCCAGTCCTCGCGCACGGGTTTGGTCCATTCCGCCTGCTCGACCCGGCGCGCCGTCGACAGTTTCGACTGCCAGCGGGTCTGCCAGTGCTCGGGGCCGGAATTGGTGTAGCCCGGCACGATCAGGATATCTGCGTCTTTGACTTTCATGGCGCCGATGTAGCGAGCGGCCTTCTTGGCTGCAACCCTGTCGGAAAATTCGGAGCGATCACAATTGTGAACAACTTGTTCGATTCTTGCTCTCTTGTGTGAACGATCGCAATCGACGATTTGGAGGGCAACAAGGAACAATGGCTGGCGGCCACGAAAATCCCATGCTGGGATAAGCGCTGCCCGAACGGAGAGTTTGATGAGCGAACTGCCTTTTGCCGCGACCACCCCGGTCAGCGTGTCGCGTGTCGGGCTGAAGGCGCGCGATGCCGAAAGCCTGGCGGCCTATTATCGCGCCGTCGTCGGCCTGCAGGAACTGAGCCGCGCCGACGGCGCGATCACGCTCGGCGCAGCCAATCGGCCGCTGCTGGTGCTCGAACAGGCTTCGTCGGCCAAGCCCGACGATCCGCGCAGCGCCGGGCTTTTCCATACCGCTTTTCTCCTGCCGTCAAGGGCGGATCTCGGCCGCTGGATCAGCCACGCCGCCGCCAACCACATCGGGATCGAGGGCGCCTCGGACCATCTGGTCAGCGAGGCGCTCTATCTCACGGACCCGGAGGGCAACGGCATCGAGATCTATGCCGATCGCCGCCCGCAGGACTGGAAATGGAACGGCGACCGTATTGCCATGGCGACCGAGCGACTGAACCTGCCGGCAGTGGTGGGCAGCGTGCCGGCGGGCGATGCCGGCTGGCAGGGCGCGCCGGAAAACACCATTGTCGGCCATGTGCATCTGCGCGTCGGCCGGCCGGAGGACGCGGAAGCTTGGTGGCATGACCAGTTCGGCTTCGACACCGTCGCCAAATATGGCGGCCAGGCGGTGTTCCTGTCGTCCGGTCATTACCACCACCATATCGGCGCCAATGCCTGGCAGAGCGCCGGCGCCGGCCGCCGCGATCCGTCGCACTCGGGCCTCGCCTGGGTCGAGATGCGCTCCGACAATGTCAAGGATGAGACGAGCCGTGAGGATCCCTGGGGCACGGTGATCAGGACGGTGCCTGGGAAGGCTTGAACGACGGCTGCGTCAAGCTGGAGCACCCCTCATCCGTCTCGGCGCTAGCGCGCCGATCCACCTTCTCCCACAAGGGGAGAAGGGGGAATTTGGCGCCCGCGCCTCAGCTAATCACCGATGCCGCGATTGGCAGT
>NZ_VFWS01000180.1:0-7464 GCF_006443065.1 Mesorhizobium sp. B1-1-5
ATGGTCGTCGTCAACGACGCCACGGTGAAGGGCGGCACCTATTATCCGCTGACGGTGAAGAAGCATCTCAGGGCGCAGGAGATCGCGCTGCAGAACAACTTGCCTTGCGTCTACCTGGTCGACAGCGGCGGCGCCAACCTGCCCAACCAGGACGAGGTCTTCCCGGATCGCGAGCATTTCGGCCGCATCTTCTACAACCAGGCCAACATGTCGGCCGCCGGCATCCCGCAGATCGCCTGCGTCATGGGTTCCTGCACGGCGGGCGGCGCCTATGTGCCGGCGATGTCGGACGAGACGATCATGGTGCGCAACCAGGCGACCATTTTTCTCGGCGGCCCGCCGCTGGTGAAGGCCGCTACCGGAGAAGATATCAGCGCCGAGGAGCTCGGCGGCGCCGATGTCCACACCAGGCTTTCCGGCGTCGCCGACCACTACGCCATGGATGACGAGCACGCCTTGGCCATTTGCCGGCGCATCGTCAAGAACCTGAATCGGAACAAGGCTCTGAATCTCAATCTGCAGAAACCGGTGCCGCCGCTTCACGATCCGAACGAACTCTACGGCATCGTGCCGACGGATTTGCGCCAGCCCTATGACGTGCGCGAGGTGATTGCCCGGCTCGTCGACGGCTCGGGGTTCGACGAGTTCAAGCAGAATTACGGCACCACCCTGGTCACCGGCTTTGCCCATCTGCACGGCATGCCGGTCGGCATCCTCGGCAACAATGGCGTGCTGTTTTCCGAAAGCGCGCTGAAGGGGGCGCATTTTATCGAGCTCTGCTGCCAGCGCGGCATTCCTTTGGTCTTCCTGCAGAACATCACCGGCTTCATGGTCGGGCGCAAATACGAGGTCGGCGGCATCGCCAAGGACGGCGCCAAGCTGGTGATGGCGGTCGCCACCGCAAAGGTGCCGAAGCTCACGGTGATCATTGGCGGCTCGTTCGGCGCCGGCAATTACGGCATGTGCGGCCGCGCCTATTCGCCCCGCTTCCTGTGGATGTGGCCGAACGCGCGCATCTCGGTGATGGGCGGCGAGCAGGCGGCCACCGTGCTTGCCATGGTCAAGCGCGAAGGCATCGAGCGTAAGGGCGGTGAATGGAGCGCCGAGGACGAGGCGAAATTCAGGAAGCCGATCCTGATGAAATACGAGCATGAGGGCCATCCGCTCTATTCCTCGGCCCGGCTCTGGGACGACGGCATCATCGATCCGGCCAGGACCCGCGACGTGCTGGCGCTCAGCCTCTCGGCGGCGCTCAATTCCGGGATAGAGGCGACGAAATTCGGCGTGTTCAGGATGTGACGATGAGCGCTCTCGGCGACAGGATCCGTATCCACACCGGCGACATAACCAGGCTTGCGGTCGACGCCATCGTCAATGCCGCCAATTCCTCGCTGCTGGGCGGCGGCGGCGTCGACGGCGCCATCCATCGCGCGGCCGGGCCGGAGCTGCTCGCCGAATGCCGCGCGCTGCATGGCTGCAAGACCGGCGACGCCAAGCTCACCAAAGGCTATCGCCTGCCGGCGCGTTACGTCATCCATACGGTCGGTCCGGTCTGGCAAGGCGGCGGCAAGGGCGAAGCCGAGCTGCTCGCCTCCTGCTACTGGCGCTCGCTCGAAATCGCGCTCGGCCATGATTGCCGAACCATCGCTTTCCCGGCGATCTCGACCGGCGTCTACGGCTATCCGAAAGACCAGGCGACGGAGATCGCCGTTGGTGCCGTAAGCGCCTTCCTGAGGCAAAATGCGCTGCCGGATACGGTTACTTTCTGCTGCTTCGACGAGCAGACGGCGGAGTTATGTCGGCAGGCCGTTGCGGCCATTGGGGAGAGCTGACCTTGGAGCAAAAGGCTCAGTACAGGCAAATTCAGATGATCAGCTGGAGAGGCTGGCGGGACAGCTCCCCCCTCTGTCCTGCCGGACTGTCCGGCAGGACAGAGGGGGGCGCGAAGGAATGCCTCCTCAACGCGAAGCAAGCTCTACTCGCGGAGGCTCCATGTTCGGCAAGATCCTGATTGCCAATCGCGGCGAGATCGCCTGTCGCGTCATCCGAACCGCCCGCAGGCTCGGTGTGCGCACCGTCGCCGTCTATTCGGACGCGGATGCCCGCGCGCTCCATGTCGAGATGGCCGACGAGGCCGTGCATATCGGCCCCTCGCCCGTCGGCGAAAGCTATCTGCGCGGCGACAGGATCGTGGCGGCGGCGCTCGCCACCGGCGTCGAGGCCATCCATCCCGGCTACGGCTTCCTGTCGGAAAACCCCGATTTCGTCGACCAGGCGACGGCGGCAGGCCTTGTCTTCATCGGTCCTTCCGCCGCCTCGATCCGCGCCATGGGATTAAAGGACGCCGCCAAGCGGCTGATGGAAAAGGCCGGCGTGCCGGTGGTGCCGGGTTATCACGGCGAAGCGCAGGAAATCGTGCTGCTTGCGTCCAAGGCGCGCGAGATCGGCTACCCGGTGCTGATCAAGGCGCGCGCCGGCGGCGGCGGCAAGGGCATGCGGCGCGTCGACCACCCCGACGATTTCTCGGAGGCGCTTTCCAGCGCGCGTCGCGAGGCAAAGGCGGCGTTCGGCGACGATCGCGTGCTGGTGGAAAAATATGTCGACAAGCCGCGTCACATCGAAGTGCAGGTGTTCGGCGACAATTTCGGCAACGCCGTGCATCTTTTCGAACGGGACTGCTCGGCGCAGCGCCGCCACCAGAAGGTGATCGAGGAAGCGCCCGCCCCCGGCATGACGCCGGCGCTGCGCAAGGCGATGACGGAGGCCGCCGTGAGGGCCGCCAAGGCGATCAATTATTCGGGCGCCGGCACGATCGAGTTCATCGTCGACGCCTCTCAGGGGCTCAAGACCGACCGCTTCTGGTTCATGGAGATGAACACCCGACTGCAGGTCGAGCATCCCGTCACCGAGATGGTCACCGGCGTCGATCTTGTCGAATGGCAGCTTCGCGTCGCGTCCGGCGAAACGCTGCCGAAGATGCAGAATGAGATCGCTTTGTCCGGCCACGCTTTCGAGGCCCGCCTCTATGCCGAGGACGCAGCGAGAGGGTTCCTGCCGGCGACCGGCACGCTGCATCATCTCAAATTCCCCGACGCGGCGCCGGAAGGTGCCGCGATACGCATCGAGACCGGCGTGCGCGCCGGCGATGCGATCTCCCCCTTCTATGATCCGATGATCGCGAAGCTGGTGGCGCACGGCAAGGATCGGGCTTCGGCGCTCGGCACGCTGCGCGAGATGCTGGCGCGGACGGAAGTGGCCGGCTCGACCGTCAACACCGCCTTCCTGGCGGCGCTCGCAGCCGACGCCGATTTCGCTGCCGGCGATGTCGACACCGGGCTGATCGGCCGGCACCAGGCGGCGCTCACCGCCATTCCCCCGCCGAGGGACGAGACGATCGCCGCCGCGGCGCTGGCGGCGACGGATACCGGCGTGCCCGCTTCCGCCGCCGACCCCTGGTCCACGCTTTCCAGCTATGCCCATTTCCACCCGCTCTCGCGCCGCACCCGCTTGCGCTATGGCGAGGAGAACATCCTGGCGCGGGTTTCGGCACGCTCGGACGGCCGCTTCCAGGTGGCGCTGGAGGCACCGCATGATGCGGTGAACACGCATGATTTGAGGACCATGCTGCATGCGGCCCGCTGGCCCGGCCATGTCACCGTCTTCGAGGGCGCGGTCGGCTATACGTTCACGGTCCCCGATCCGCTCGCCAAGGCCGACGAGGCGGGGGCCGCCTCAAGCAGCCTGCGCGCGCCGATGCCGGGGCTGGTCAAGCTGGTGCGCGCCGCGGCGGGCGATGCCGTGATCAAGGGCCAGCCGCTTTTGATCCTCGAAGCGATGAAGATGGAGCACATGATCGCCGCCCCGCATGACGGCGTGATCGCCGAGATCGCGGCCGAGGGCGCTCAGGTCAGCGACGGCACCGTGCTGGTGCGGTTTGCGGAGGATGGGCAGGGCTGAAGCGGCTGTTCGATTGTCTCGTTAACGAGACAAAATAATTAGGCATGGCGGGACAGCGCCAGCCTCCCCTGCACGTCAATGCCGCAGCACAAACGGAAATGGCCGGGTTCGTCCCGGCCATTCCCTTGATTCTTGCAGAACCGATTACGGCTTGATCGGCGCGTATTTGCCGTCGTGCCATTGGTTGATGTCGTAGCTGGCGTTCTTCAGATCGCCCTTCTCGTCGAAGATGACGTCGCCGACCACGGTGCTGATCGGCTTGCCGTCCTTGAGCGCCTCGGCGACCTTGGCCGGATCGTCGGTGCCGGCGCGCTTGACGCCTTCGGCCACAGCCTGGATCACCGCATAGGAGAACAGCGTGAAGCCTTCGGGCGTGAAGCCGCCGGCCTTGATCTTGGCGACCGCGTCCTTCGCTTCGGGCTTGGCTTGCGGGTCCGACGGGAAGACGAACATGGTGCCTTCACCAGCCGGGCCGGCAACCTGCCAGAATTCCGGCGAAGCGATCGAGTCCGGCATGATCAGCTGGAACTTGACGTTCTGCTCGGCCGCCTGGCGCAGGATCAGACCCGCCTCGGGGTGATAGCCGCCGAAATAGACCACGTCGGCCTTCAGTTCCTTCAGCTTGGTGACGAGGGCCGAATAGTCCTTCTCACCGGCATTGATGCCTTCGTAGTCGACTTCCTTGAGACCGCCGGCATTCATCGTCGCCTTCACGGCGTCGGCAACGCCCTGGCCGTAGGCGCTCTTGTCGTGCAGGACGACAACGTTCTTGCCGGCGTATTTCTTGGCGATCCACGGGCCGATGAAGGCGCCCTGCGCGTCGTCACGCGTGTAGAGGCGCATGATGGTCGGCCAGCCGGCCTTGGCGGCGGCGTCGGTCAGCACGGGGTTGGATGAGGCGGGGCTCATCATCAGCGTGCCGGCTTCGGCATAGACGGCCGAGGCCGGAATGCTGGAGCCGGAGCAGGCATGGCCATCAACAAATTTGACGCCGTTGGCGACGATGCGGTTGGCGACCGAGACCGCCTGCTTCGGATCGCACTGGTCGTCCTCGATGTCGAGCTTGATCTGGGAGCCGTTGACGCCGCCAGCCGCATTGATCGCGTCGGCGGCGGCCTGCGCGCCCTGCTTGAACTGGTCACCGATGGTGGCGAGCTGGCCGGTCATGGGGCCGACCACCGAAATCGTGATGTCGTCGGCGAAGGCAACCGGGGCGCTCATCATCAGGCCAAAAGCGGCCGCGCTCAAAATACCCAATTTTTTCATGACTATAAGAACTCCTCCACTTGCGCGTGCCGATCCGGCCGCGCTTCTTCCACAGAGCCGGGACAATTTCACCCTTCGCCGAAACTGTCGAGAGGACAGTGAGGCCGGTTTTGGTTCATTCCGGCGAGGATTTCTTGGGCCACGCGCCTGATTGCCAGGTGTAATGCAACGTAATGCAAAAAGCCGCGCCGACCTTGTTTCGGTCGGTCACGGCTTTTGCAGTCGAGCTCCCCAGACGCCCCCGCGCCTGAAACCCGCTCGCTTCCCTGTTTTTCGCGTGGCTTCGGTTGTCTCAACCCGCCACATTCTCGTTCTTCTTGACCGGCCGTCTTTCCGCGGCCTTGTCCCAATGAGCTGAGCGCTACGCGCTGAGGATCAGTGCATCGTCATCCATTCGCGGGCTTCGCGCAGCGCCGTGGCGATCTCGACTTTCGACATGGTGGCCGACAGTTCCGAGCGCAGTTCGGCGGCGCGGGCCGAGCCCTTGATCGCGGCGATGTTGAACCATTTGTGGGCGGCAACGACATCGGTCTCGCAATCGCGACCGGTCGCATACATCATGCCCAGTTCGAAAAGAATGTCGGCCTGGGCAGTTGCCCCCATGGCGCCGAAGCCGTCCTCAAGCATTTCAAAGCGTGCCATTTCAATCCCCTGTCTGGCTCCCGAGAGCTGCATCCTTTTCCCTTGGTATCCCTCGGGGCGAGCCGCTCTTTCGATGCTTTCGAGGATGACGGCTGGCCTTGAATCCGTCGTTAAATGGCTTGCTTAATTTGAGGAAAACAAAGCTAAAACAAGAGGTAAACGCGGAAAACTGTTAAGCATGAGAATCCAGCGTTTCAGCCATTTTGCGTCAAATTCGATGAAAATTGCCGGCGGCAGAATCAAGACTTCGCTAACCACGGAAACCGAAGCGTTTTTCGGTCGCATTTATTTTCAGTCGGCCGCGCGGCGAAAATCCTTGCAACCTTCCGTCGCGGCACCGCTTTTGTTTTGGCGGCGGCTGGATTAGCTTTACCTTTGCGTAAGGGGCAGGAAGGCGGACTGGAGCCCGCCGCAACCCCATAGGGAGGTGGACAAGATGTTTCGAAAGCTGACTCTGGCCCTGGCGGCCACCTTGATCATGGCGGGCGCCGCATGCGCCGACCCGATCGAAGGCAACTGGAAGACGCAGGCCGGCGACACCGCGGCGATCGGCGGGAGCGGTTCTTTCTCGATCACGCTCAAGACCGGCAAATACGCCGGCAAGACGATCGGCTCGCTGAAGGCGGCCGGCGACAACAAATATGCCGGCAGCATCACCGACCCGGCAAACGACAAGACCTATTCCGGCAAGGCGACGCTCTCGGGCACCGCGCTCAAGATGAGCGGCTGCGTGTTCGGCGGCCTGATCTGCAAAAGCCAGACCTGGCACAAGCTCTGAGCGCCAAACTCCAGACCATACGAGACGGCCAAGGGCGTTTCACCGTTTTGCGGAACGGTGAAACGCCCTGTTTCATTGTTTGACGCAATCCCGGACGGAAAACCGCTCACACTTTTCCTGGAATTGCGTCTTTGTTTGACGCAATCCCGGACGGAAAACCGCTCACACTTTTCCTGGAATTGCGTCTTTGTTTGACGCAATCCCGGACGGAAAACCGCTCACACTTTTCCTGGAATTGCTCTACACGGCCCGTTTTTTTGGAGCGACAGCGCTCGGCGGCGCTGTGGCATCGGCACGCGTGCAAGACCCTCGTCAATCAATTTGAACCGCAGATGAATACCGGTCTCAGAACCGGTTCAGAGGCCGTCAGGCATTTTCTCCCGCATTGAAGGAGAGAGAAATGCTTGCCCGTCGCTTCACCATCGTTTGCCTGCTGATGAGCCTGTTCGGCATGCTCTTCGCCATCCTGGTGGCGGAGGCCGGTCATTCGGCCCGCCCTTGGGAACGGCCGGTGCCCGCATTGTCGGCCTCGTGAACCAAATCGAGCGCTGAAACGACAGAGCTTAAAATCGACCAAGCTGAAAACCGGGATACCACCGAAATGAACCGCATCGCCGACAATGCAACGAAGATCCTCCGGCTGTTGCCGCGGGCGGTGCTTATCCTGATGCTGCTGGCAGCCCCGGTGCTGGCGGTGCCGATGATGCGGGCCGATACAAGCCATAGGATCGAGGCGCCGCCGCACAAGAACACCAGCGTAGGCTTTGTGCTGCTGATCAGCCTGCAGCGCGGGTAGATGTAACGATATTCAGGTGAGGCCG
>NZ_VFWS01000181.1:0-7428 GCF_006443065.1 Mesorhizobium sp. B1-1-5
GATGGAGTCGAGGCGGCCGTTCTGCAGCGCTGGCGCTCTACGGCGCCCCCCTCTGTCCTGCCGGACATCTCCCCCTCAAGGGGGGAGATTGGCCGTCACAACGGTTTTCGCCAATCTCCAACATTGCAGAAATGAGCAGGGCGCCGGAACTGCTGATCTCCCCCCTTGAGGGGGAGATGGCCGGCAGGCCAGAGGGGGGCGCGAAGGAACGCGGCTTTGCGCGATTGGCCTCCCAACACCCGCGAGCCTCCAATGACCGTCCCCGATCACATCATCGTCGGCAGCGGCATCAACGCCCTGGTCTGCGCGGCGATGCTTGGCGCCAAGGGCGCGAGCGTGCTCGTGCTCGAGCGCAACGACCGTATCGGCGGCTGCATGCGCACCGAGGAGGCGACGGCGCCGGGCTTCGTCCACGACGTGATGGCCACGACCTTCGTGCTGTTCATCACCTCGCCGGCGTTCGCCGCGCTCGGCAAGGACCTTGCGCGGCATGGGCTGGAGTTCTGCCACACCGCCACCCCGACAGG
The DNA here is from genome assembly GCF_006443065.1 of Mesorhizobium sp. B1-1-5. Taxonomy (NCBI): domain Bacteria; kingdom Pseudomonadati; phylum Pseudomonadota; class Alphaproteobacteria; order Hyphomicrobiales; family Phyllobacteriaceae; genus Mesorhizobium; species Mesorhizobium sp. B1-1-5. The sequence continues at coordinate 528 of NZ_VFWS01000181.1, forward strand.
CGTGCTCACGCCCGACGGCAGCCATGCCGTGCTCACCACCGACCGTGCCGCCAACATCGCGGCGCTGAACCGGATCGCCTCCGGCGACGGCGACCGCCATGGCGGCGATGTCGGCGGCATCGAGCGCAATGCCGGGCTGCTCTTCGGCCTGCTCGGCGGCGCGCTCTGGTCCTATCCGACGACCAAGCTCATCGCCGGCGAGGCCTGGCGGCGCGGCCCGCGCAACCTTGCCGCTTTCATGGGCGATGCGCTGGTGCCGGCACGTGGCTGGCTGGAGACGACCTACACATCCGATACCGTCCGCGCGCTCTGGGCGCCCTGGGTGTTGCATGCGGGGCTCGGGCCGGAGGACGCCTTCTCCGGCCAGATCGCCAAGGTCATCGCCTTCGCGCTGGAGGCGGCCGGCGCGCCGATCGTCAAGGGCGGTGCCAGGAACCTGCTCGCCGCCTTCGAGGCGCTGATCAGGGAACGCGGCGGCGAGATACGCGTCAATGCCGATGTCGCCTCAATCGTCCAGACCAGCGGCCGCGCCAGCGGCGTGCGGCTCGCGTCCGGCGAGACATTGAACGCCGAGAAGAGCGTCATCTGCTCGGTCACGCCGACGCAACTTTACGGCAGCCTGCTCGGCGGGGATGCTCCAAAACGCGATGTCGAAGCGACGCGCGTTTATCGCTACGGCAAGGGCAATTTCCAGATCCACTATGCGCTGGACAAGCCGCCGGCCTGGCGCGGCGAGGGCCTCGACAAGGTGGCGCTGCTGCATCTGACGCCGGGTTTGGATGGCGTGTCGAAAGCCTGCAACGAGGCGGTGCGCGGCCTGCTGCCGGAAGTGCCGACCATCTGCGTCGGCCAGCCGCACGTGCTCGACCCGTCGCGCTGCCCCGATGGCAAGGCGATCCTGTGGCTGCAACTGCCGGAGGCGCCGCGCCACATCAAGGGCGATGCCGCCAGCAAGCTTGAAGCGCCGGCCGACGGCCGCTGGAGCGACGCGCTGCGCGAGGCCTATGCAGACCGCGTCGAGGCGATCCTCGCCAACCACATCGACGGTTTCCGCGAGACGGTCATCGCCCGCCGCGCCTATTCGCCGGCCGATCTCGAAGCCATGAACGTCAACCTTGTCGGCGGCGATCCCTATGGCGGCTCGTCGACCATCGACCAGTCCTTCCTATGGCGGCCGTTCAAGGCCAGCCGCAACCACGAGACCGGCATCAAGGGTCTCTATCATATCGGCGCGTCCACGCATCCAGGCGCCGGGCTCGGCGGCGGCTCCGGCTTTCTGCTGGCGGGGAGGCTGTGATGGAACAGAAGCTCGCCGAAAAGCGCCAGCGCATCTCGACCCTCGGCCAGATCGGCCTGCAGCAATTCGCGCCCTATCTGATGAACCGCATCATGGGCCGCTACAACGCCACGCTGCGCGACGACTTCCGCAAGCAGGGCCTGACCATCCCGCAGGTGCGCACGCTCGCCGTGCTGTCGGTCGCCGACGGCGTCACCGTCAACGATCTCTCGGTGTACACGGTCATCGAGCAGTCGACCTTGAGCCGCACGCTCGATACGCTGGAGAGCCAGGGCCTGGTGCGGCGCGAGCAGGGCGTCACCGACAGCCGCATCCGCCATGTTTTTCTTACCGATGACGGGCGAGCGCTGTTCACCCGCGCCTGGCCCGCAATGCATGACGCTTTCGAAGCCATGTTCGATGGTATCGACGATGCCGAATACGCCGCGCTGATCGCGACGCTGCAAAAAATGCTGAAGAACATCCGCAAGCACGAAATCTAGATGCACGCGCCGCCCCACGGAAGGCGGCAACGGAAGGAGGCGGAGATGGCCGAACGGTCTTTTGCCAAGGAAGTCGAAAAGCTGAGGCTTGGCGCAGGCGAGGAATTCGCCGGCGAGGGCATCCTCGCGATCACTAAGGCGCTCTTGCAATGCGGCGTCGGCTATGTCGGCGGCTACCAGGGCGCGCCGATCAGCCATCTTATGGACGTGCTGGCCGACGCGCAGGACATTCTGGGCGAGCTCGGCGTGCATTTCGAGGCGAGCGCTTCCGAAGCGACCGCCACCGCCATGCTGGCGGCCTCCGTGCATTACCCGATCCGCGGCGCCGCCACCTTCAAGTCGACGGTCGGCACCAACGTCGCTTCCGACGCGCTCGCCAATCTGGCGTCCGGCGGCGTCACCGGCGGCGCACTGATCATCGTCGGCGAGGACTATGGCGAGGGCTCCTCCATCATGCAGGAGCGCAGCCATGCCTTTGCCATGAAGAGCCAGGTCTGGCTGCTCGACCCGCGCCCGAACCTGCCGTCGATCGTCAAGGCGGTCGAGGACGGCTTCGAGCTGTCGGAGGTCTCGAACACGCCGGTGATGCTGCAGGTGCGAATCCGCTGCTGCCATGTGCACGGCCATTTCATCGCCAAGGACAACAAGCGCCCGCCAATGTCGGTCGCCGATGCGCTGTCCGCGCCGCGCCGCGACACCGGACGCATCGTGCTGCCGCCCGCCTCCTTCCTGCATGAGAAGGAAAAGGTCGCCAAGCGCTGGCCGGCGGCGGTCGATTTCATCAAAAACCGCAAGATCAACGAGATCTTCGGCTCGGACCATGGCTCGGTCGGCATCGTCATGCAGGGCGGCATGTATAATTCGGTCATCCGCGCGCTGCAGCGGCTCGGCCTTGCCGACACCTATGGCGAGACCGACGTGCCGCTTTACGTGCTGAACGCCGTCTACCCGCTGGTCGACGATGAGTTCCTCGCCTTCTGCGAGGGCAAGCAGGCGGTGCTGGTCGTCGAGGAAGGCCAGCCCAATTACATCGAGCAGGCCTTTGCCGCCATGCTGCACAAGGCCGGGCGCGGCACCAGGCTGGTCGGCAAGGAGCATCTGCCGATGGCCGGCGAATATACCGGGCAGGTGATGCTCGACGGCATCGGCTCGTTCCTGCGGGCGCACGCCCCGCATTTGCTGCCGGGCGAGGTGCGCGCGCCGAACAAGCTGGGCGAGGGCGTCGATACGGCCGACCTCATCAATGTCGTGCCTGGACGTCCGCCGGGTTTCTGCATCGGCTGTCCCGAGCGGCCGATCTTCGCGGCGACGAAGCTGGTCGAGCAGGAGCTTGGCAAGCACCACATCGCCTCCGACATCGGCTGCCATCTGTTCTCGATCATGCCGCCCTTCGAGCTCGGCGCCACCACCATGGGCTATGGGCTCGGGCCGGCCTCGGCTTCCGCGTTCAATTCGCCGGAGGCAAAACGCCGCTCGATCTCCTTCGTCGGCGACGGCGGCTTCTGGCACAACGGCCTGACCTCCTCGATCGGCAATGCTGTCTTCAACAAAAATGACGGCGTCATCGTCATCGTCGACAATTTCTACTCCGCCGCCACCGGCGGCCAGGACATCCTGTCCTCGCGCGCCAACAATCGCACCAAGTCGACCAAGCATCCGATCGATGAAGCGGTGAAAGGCATGGGCGTCAAATGGCTGCGCCACATCGACCGCACCTATGATGTCGGCAAGATGCGCGACACGTTGCGCGATGCGCTGACCACCGAGGAGAAGGGGCCGAAGGTCATCGTCGCCTCGTCCGAATGCATGCTCAACCGCCAGCGCCGCGAGAAGCCGCTGGTCGACAAGGCGATCAAGGGCGGCGAGCGCGTGGTGAAGCCGAAATTCGGCGTCGACGAGGACATCTGCACCGGCGACCACGCCTGCATGCGGCTCTCCGGCTGCCCGTCGCTGTCGGTCAAGTCGCTCGACGATCCGCTGCGTGACGATCCTGTCGCCTCGATCGACCAGAATTGCGTCGGCTGCGGCAATTGCGGCGAGGTGGCGGATGCCGCCGTGCTTTGCCCGTCCTTCTACCGCGCCGACGTCGTGCACAACCCCGGCCGCTGGGACCGTTTCCTGGAAGGCGCGCGCCGTGCCGCGATCGGCCTTCTGCAGCGCCGCCGGGAGAGCCGCCGCTTGATGTTCGCCGATGCTTGACCAGGCTTCTCCCCTGCGCCCGAAGGCGGGCGCCTCAAACGACGAGCGGGTGATAAAACTCGCCGTGCTCGCCGTCGGCGGCCAGGGCGGCGGCGTGCTTGCCGACTGGATCACCGATGTCGCAGAGCGCAACGGCTATATCGCCCAATCGACCTCCGTGGCCGGCGTCGCGCAGCGCACCGGTGCCACGATCTATTATATCGAGATGGCCCGCGACACCGGCCGGCTGCCGGTCTTCGCGCTGTCGCCCTCGCAGGGCGACGTCGATATCCTAATCGCGGCCGAGCTGATGGAAGCCGGCCGCGCCATCATCCGCGGTTTCGTCACGCCCGAGCGCACGACGCTGATCACGTCCTCGCACCGCATCGCCGCCGTCTCGGAAAAGATCGAGCCGGGTGACGGCCGCGTCTCGTCGGAGAAAGTGCATGCGACGGCGCAAGCGGCGGCAAGGCGCTTCATCGCCTTCGACATGGAAAAGATCGCCGCCGAGAACGGCACGATGATCTCGGCCAGCCTACTCGGCGCGCTGGCCGGTTCCGACGCGCTGCCCTTCACCCGCGAGACTTACGAGCAGGCGATCGGCGCCGGCGGCCGTGGCGTCAAGCCGAGCCTCGCCGCCTTCGGCGCGGCTTACGATCGCGCGCGCGGGATCGCGGCAGCGCCGGCAAACGATACGACAGCAAAGCCTGCTGCTGCCGAACCGAAGTCGACGGCGAAGGTCAGCGGACCGGAAACCCTGCTCAAGGGCTGGCAGGAGCTTGTCGCTCGCGTGGTGCTGCTGCCGGAACCGCTGCGCGACATGGCCGAGCGCGGCCTGAAGAAGGTCGTCGATTACCAGGACATCGCCTATGGCGGCGAGTATCTCGACCGACTGGACAGAGCGGTGGCGCTGGACAATGCGGAGCGCGGCTATACGCTGTCGATCGCCGCGGCAAAGCATCTCGCCAACGCGATGTGCTATGACGACATGATCCGCGTCGCGGATTTGAAGACGCGCTCGACCCGTGACAAGCGGGTGCGCAACGAGGTCGGCGTCAAGGAAGGCTCGGTCCTGCAGGTCACCGAATATTTCCATCCGCGTATCGAGGAATTCTGCGGCACGCTGCCGGCAGGGCTCGGAAGCTACATCGAGAGCCGGCCCAAGCTCGCCGCCTTCCTCGACCGCCGCATCAATCGCGGCCGCCACATCCGCACCGACAGTTTCACCGGCTTCGCCATGCTGTGGTTCATCGGCGGCCTGCGCCGCTGGCGCCGCCGCCTGCTGCGCCACCGGGTAGAGGTCGCGCATCTGGAGCGCTGGTACGACCTGGCGCTCGGCTATGTGCGGCAGGATTATGCGCTTGCCACCGAAATCCTGAACTGCCGCCGGCTGATCAAGGGCTACAGCGACACCCATGCCCGCGCCCAGTCGAAATTCGACCGCGTGCTGTCGGCGCTGCCGATGCTCAAGGGCAGGGAGGACGCCGCCGACTGGATCCGCCGCCTGCGCGAGGCGGCGCTGAAGGACGAAAAGGGCGACATGCTGGACGGCGCGCTGAAGACCGTGGCGACGCTTGGCGGATAGCCGGCTTAATAACCGTCGAGCAGGTTATTCGACCGCTTCCCGTCCCGAGACCTGCTCGACGAGGATCCGGAAAAAGACGTGCGGCAGGCTGTCTGACACTGGAGGCGCGACGGGCTTGAGCGCGCCGGGCTCCCACCAGTCCGTGTGCTTGCTCAGCAGCGCCCACGCATGGTCGCGCTGGACCTTGTGGCCGACCCGGTCCGGCAGTTCCTCATAGCGGCCTTCAACGATCACGCTTCTCCAGCCGCGCCCCTGCGTGTGCTCTTGAACCTGCGCGCACACCAGGGGGTTCTCCCGCATCCAGTCGATCTTCTTGCCCAGTAGGGAAAAGGCATAGAGGTGGCTGTCGGCATAGGCGTAGTTGAACGGCACGACGTAGGGCTGCCCATCCTTCGCGCAGGCCAGATGTCCGGTGCGGTTGGCCGCCAGAAATTTTGTGCATTCCAGGGCGGAGAGTGTTCGGATCATCATCGGCATGATCTCCCGTTTTCAGCCGGCCTCCGGCCTCGAGAATTTTGTCGATCGGTTCTTTCAACGCTAGCGCAGGACGCGTCGTGGCTCGTTGATATGGATCAATTCGTTATGGGCGAAGGCTGAGGCCAGCCTTGCAGAACCGCACCCACCGAAACTGTACGGCGAATTGGTCTAACGAAGATGTGATCCAAACCGCTCCGACGGAATTCGGACCTGTCCTCCGTTTCACGGCGATAGGGACAATTACGGAGACAACGCATGCTCGCAAAATACGTTCTGCCCATCGCCTTGGCCGCCGGCACCTTGATGCTGTCCGGCGCCGGCTCTCAAGCTATGCCGATGGCCAAGCCAGCTGCTTCGCCGCTGCCCATCGAAGCCGTCGGCTGGCGATGCGGTCCCGGCTGGCACGTGAACCGTTGGGGCAGATGCGTGCCCAACGGCCGCCGGTTCATCCGGCCGGTGCGCCATTGGCATCCCGGCTTCTGGTATCACGGCCGCTGGCACCCCGGCTATTGGAGCTGATGATCCGTCGAGAGGATCGACGCCCGCGCGGGAAACGGCGCGGGCTTTTGTCGAGCTTCGCCATGCAGGGGTTCATTCGGTGGGCCTCCGCGCCAGCAATCGTGATTGGCCGAGCCCCTCAGCCTCGTCATCCACGGGCGGAGCAAGGAGCGAAGCGACGCAGCGCAGACCCGAGGATCCATTCCGTGACGTTGAGGCGTTGCCACGGTTCAGAATTCTGCTCCGCAGCACGCTACGATCAAAGTCACGGAATGGATCCTCGGGTCTCCGCGTCCGCTTCGCTCCCGCTCCGCCCGTGGATGACGAACTGACTAGCGCCGCTAGCCTATCGCTGACCGGCAAACCCCACGACTCACGCCACCA
>NZ_VFWS01000182.1:0-7405 GCF_006443065.1 Mesorhizobium sp. B1-1-5
TCTCCCCCTGTGGGAGAAGGTGGATCGGCGCGCAGCGCCGAGACGGATGAGGGGTGTTCCAGCGGAGTGAGACGCTGATGTTCCAGCGGAGTGAGACGTCGGCGTTCCCTGGAACACCCCTCATCCGTCGCCTGCGGCGACACCTTCTCCCACAAGGGGAGAAGGGGGAGCCCGCATTTCGGCGCGGCGACGTTCGAGATCAACCCCATCCCCCTTAATCCACGAAAATCAGCGCCGGCGTCTCCAGCAGCGCCTTGATGCGCTGCACGAACACCGCGGCGTCCCATCCGTCGATGACGCGGTGGTCGAAGCTGGAGGACAGGTTCATCATCTTGCGCGGGATGAACTGGGTGCCGTCCCACACCGGCCGCACCATCATCTTGTTGACGCCGACGATCGCCACTTCCGGGTAGTTGATGACCGGGGTGGTCGCCACGCCGCCCATGGCACCGAGCGAGGTGATGGTGATGGTCGAGCCGGAAAGCTCTTCGCGGCTCGCCGTGCCGGCCTTGGCCGCATCGGACAGCCGGTTGACTTCCGCAGCACTATCCCACAGGTCGCGCGCCTCGGCATGTTTCACCACCGGCACCACCAGCCCGTTGGGCGTCTGCGCGGCGATGCCGATATGGATGCCTTCATGCTGGTGGATGATGCCGGCATCGTCGTCGAACAGCGCGTTGAGATTGGGCTGCTCGCCGATCGCCTTGACCATCGCCCGCATCAGGAAAGGCAGCAGCGTCAGCTTCGGGCGATCGGCGCGCTTCTCCTTGTTGAGGGTGGCGCGCAGTTCCTCCAGCGCGGTGACGTCGATCTCCTCGACATAGGTGATATGCGGGATGCGCGATTTGGCGAGCGCCATCTTTTCGGCGATCTTGCGCCTGAGACCAACGACCTTGATGTCCTCGACGCCGTCTTTCCGGGCAAGCCCGGTGGCGCGGGCGACTTGCGGGCCGCGCGCGACGAACGCGTCGATGTCCTCATGGCTGATGCGTCCGGCCGGGCCGCTGCCCGGAACCTGGCGCAGATCGATGCCGGCTTCCTTGGCGCGCAGGCGGACGGCGGGCGAGGCCAGCGGCTTCTCGCCTTCTGCGCGCGGCGGGCTGCCGACCCTGGGTCTGATGCCGTCGCGTGGCGCGCTGCTGCCCCGGGATCCGATGCCGTCATCCTCGGGCTTGTCCCGAGGATCTGCAGACCTGCGTGGATGCGACGCCAATTCCGGCAAACCAGCGGATCCTCGGGACAAGCCCGAGGATGACGGCGCTGCGTCTTGCGCAGGATGGAGGGGAAGACGATCGCCATGGCTCGCCCCAGCGGGGATGCCGTCGGCACCACTTTCACCTGGCGACGTGTTTTTCACATTGCCTTCGCCGGTCACCTTCAGCCGCACGATCGGCGAGCCGATCGCCACGGTGTCGCCGATCTCGGCCCCGAGCCAGAGTATCTCGCCGTCGACCGGCGAGGGGATTTCGACGGTTGCCTTGTCGGTCATGACGGCGGCGAGAACCGTGTCCTCGCGCACGAGGTCGCCGACCTTGACGTGCCACTCGACAAGCTCGGCCTCGGCGACGCCTTCGCCGACATCGGGAAGCTTGATAACGTGCTCGCCCATCTCAGGCCTCCCCCACTCTAAGCTTCCAATGTTTCGACGAGCGCGCGCCCGACCCGCGCCGGGCCGGGGAAATAGTCCCATTCCTGCGCGTGTGGATAGGGCGTGTCCCAGCCCGCCACCCGCGCCACCGGCGCTTCCAGATGGTAGAAGCAGTTCTCCTGCACCAGCGCGGCCAGCTCGGCGCCGAAGCCGGAGGTGAGCGTCGCCTCGTGCACGACGACGCAGCGCCCGGTCTTCTTCACCGAGGCGACGATCGCCTCGAGGTCGAGCGGCAGCAGCGTCCTGAGATCGATCACCTCGGCGTCGATGCCGGTCTCCTCGGCCGCGGCCTGCGCGACATAGACCATCGTGCCATAGGCAAGCACCGTGACCGCCGATCCCGGTCGGCGGACCGCCGCCTTGCCGAGCGGGATCGTGTAGTGGCCGTCGGCGACCTCGCCCAGATCATGCTTCGACCACGGCGTCACCGGCTTGTCGTGGTGGCCGTCGAACGGGCCGTTATAGAGCCGCTTCGGCTCGAGGAAGATCACAGGATCCGGATCCTCGATCGCCGCGATCAGCAGACCCTTGGCGTCGTGCGGATTGGAGGGCACGATCACCTTCAGGCCCGAGACATGGGTGAACAGCGCTTCCGGGCTCTGGCTGTGCGTCTGGCCGCCGAAAATGCCGCCGCCGGTCGGCATGCGCACCACGATCGGGCAGGTGAAATCGCCGTTGGAGCGATAGCGCAGCCGCGCCGCTTCCGAGACGATCTGGTCGTAAGCCGGATAAACATAGTCGGCGAATTGCACCTCGACGCAGGGCTTCAGCCCATAGGCGGCCATGCCGATGGCCGAGCCGACGATGCCGGATTCGCTGATCGGCGCGTCGAAGCAGCGGCTCTTGCCGTATTTGGCCTGCAGGCCCTGCGTGGCGCGGAAGACGCCGCCGAAGAAGCCGACATCCTCGCCATAGACGATGACTTGGCTGTCGCGCCCCATCGACACGTCCATCGCGTCACGGATCGCCTCGATCATCGTGCGTCTCGGCATGGTCAGACCCCCGCCTGCTGGCGCTGGCGCCTGAGATGCGGCGGCATCTCGGCATAGACGCCCTCGAACATGTCGCGTGTCGACGGCTTGCCGCCGGCATGCAACGTGCCGTGGCTTTCAGCCTCCTTCTGTGCCGCGATCACCGTTTCAAGGATCTCGGCCTCCGCCTGGGTGTGGCGCTCCTCCGACCAGACTTGCTTGTGGATGAGATGGTTCTTCAGCCGGATCACCGGATCGCCGAGCGGCCAGGCATCGGATTCCGCCTTCGGCCGGTAGGCAGACGGATCGTCCGAGCTCGAATGCGCGCCGGCGCGGTAGGTGACATATTCGACCAGCGTCGGCCCGAGATTCTTTCGCGCCCGCTCCGCCGCCCACTTCGCCACGGCATGCACGGCGAGATAGTCGTTGCCGTCGACGCGCAGTGACGGGATCCCGAAGCCGAGCCCGCGCGCGGCAAACGTGCCGGAGCCGCCGCGCGCGATGCCCTGGAAGGTCGAGATCGCCCACTGGTTGTTGACGACGTTGAGAATGACCGGCGCCTTGTAGGTCGAGGCGAAGACCAGCGCGGAATGGAAGTCGGACTCCGCCGTCGAGCCGTCGCCGATCCATGCTGCCGCAATCTTGGAATCATTGGAGATCGCCGAGGCCATCGCCCAGCCGACCGCCTGGATATACTGCGTCGCCAGATTGCCGGAGATCGAGAAGAAGCCGTGCTCCTTCGACGAATACATGATCGGCAGCTGCCGGCCCTTCAGCGGGTCGGCCTCGTTGGAATAGATCTGGTTCATCATCGTGACCATCGGATAGCCGTCGGCAATCAAAAGCCCGGCTTGCCGATAGGTCGGGAAATTCATGTCGCCGGGCGCCAGCGCCTTGCGGAAAGCGCAGCTCACCGCCTCTTCGCCCAGATGCTGCATGTAGAAGGAGGTCTTGCCCTGGCGCTGCGCCATCTGCATGCGCGCGTCGAAGGTCCGGAGCGTCATCATATGGCGCAGGCCTTCGAGCAGTTCCTGGTCGCTGAGCAGCCCGGCCCACGGCCCGACCGCTTCACCGGCGCGGTTCAGCACCCGGATGATGGAGAAAGCCATGTCGCGGATGCTGCGCGGATCGATGTCGATCTCCGGGCGCGGCACCGAGCCGGCCTTGGGAATGGTCACATTCGAGAAGTCGGGCGTGCCGCCGGGCCGAACCTCTGGCTCGGGCACATGGAAGTGCAACAATCCAGCGTCGGCCATGAGCTCACATCCTCCAATGTTGCCGGTGCGATATTTGCACATCCGCGCGGCCAGACCAGTGCCAATTCGCCGGGCCTGGCCACGGCCTTCCTCCCGGGCCGTCAGCTCGGCTGAACAATGCGGCACGCAAGCGCCAAGATGCAGATATGGCGGCGAAATTTCTTGTCGATGTTTTTGGCTCGCACGCAATTTGGCGGAAGTCTGCGGGGCGATTGCCGCCAGAAAATGCGATTGGAGGTAGAGCCGGGCGCGGCCTTCCCCTTCTCCCCTTGTGGGAGAAGGTGGATCGGCGCGTAGCGCCGAGACGGATGAGGGGTGTTCCAGCGGAGTGAGGCGCCGGCTTTCCCTGGAGCACCCCTCATCCGGCCGCTTCGCGGCCACCAAGACGCTGGTTCCGTCACCCCGCCCCGTGCTAACTCACCCCGCATGGCACAGAAGAAAGGATACGAGGTCGATTCGTGGCTGGCGAAGCCGGATCCGGCCATGGCAATTGTCCTGCTTTACGGCCCCGACCGCGGCCTTGTCGCCGAGCGGGCGAAAACCTTTGCCGCGAAAACCGGCCTGCCGCTCGACGACCCCTTCTCGGTGGTCAGGCTGGACGGCGCCGAAGTCGACCGCGATGAGGGGCGGCTGCTCGACGAGGCGCGCACGGTGCCGATGTTTTCCGACCGGCGGCTGCTTTGGGTGCGCAATGCCAGCGGCCAGAAGGCGCTGGCCGACGACATCAAGGCGCTGACCGCCGAGCCCGCGCGCGACGCGATCATCCTCATCGAAGCCGGCGACCTGAAGAAAGGCACCGGCTTGCGCGCCATCGTCGAGGCCGCCGGCAACGCCATTGCCTTGCCTTGCTATGCCGACGAGGCCCGCGATCTGGACTCAGTGATCGACGACGAATTGCGCAAGGCCGGCATGTCGATGACCTTGGACGCCAGGCAAGCGCTGCGCCGCAACCTCGGCGGCGACCGCCTCGCCTCGCGCGGCGAGATCGAGAAGCTGGTGCTCTACGCGCATGGCCACAAGGAGATCGGCGTCGACGACGTCAATGCGCTGTCGGGCGACGTCTCCGGCGCTTCCTTCGATGCCGCTGTCGACGCCGTGCTGGACGGCAAGGTCGGCGATTTCGACATCGCTTTCAACCGCCACTGCCAGTCCGGCGGCCATCCGTTCCTGGTGCTGTCATCGGCGATGCGGCAACTGCAGGCGATCCAGGCGATGCGCGGCCAGATGGAGACCGGCGGCCGCAACGCCGCCTCGGTCGTCGCCGGCGCCCGCCCCCCGGTCTTCTTCTCGCGCCGCAAGCTGGTGGAAAAGACGCTCGAGCGCTGGACTGTCGAGGCGCTCGCACGCGCGCTCGGCCGGCTGCAGACGGCTGTTCTGCAGACCCGCAAACGCCCCGACCTGTCGGAAGCGCTGGCACGCCAGGCGCTGCTGGGCATTGCGATCGAAAGCGCGCGGCTGGGGCAAAGGTAAACGCCAACGATTGGCGACGGCCGGGGCGACAGCTGACGTCCCTCCTTGTAGGGGAGATGGCCGGTCTTCTCTCCGGAAGCTGCAGCGCAGCTGCTGCGAAGGGCGGGCAGGCCAGTGGGGCGCTGTCCCGCCGATCCGACTTCGTCATTCTAGGGCGGAGCAAGGAGCGAAGCGACGCGCGCAGAGCCCAGAATGACTAAGGATACGTTCTGCCCTGCCGCTGCTCAATTCATCATCATGTCCGCCGGCTGAAAGGTCGGCAGCGCCTGGGGAAAGACCAGAACCGCCGCGCCGTAAAGCAGCAGCGCGACACCTGACACCTTGGCTATGCCCTTTCCCGCCGGGAAGGTCTTTTCCGCAAAGATCAGCAAGGTGACCACGGCCATTGCGGCGACATTCATGATCCCGAGCGGGAAAAGTGCCAGAAACAGGAGCCAGCAACAGCCCAGACAAAAGGCGCCGTGCACGAGGCCCATGCGGACCGCGCCCCATTGACCGTCGCGCCAGGAGGTCAGGATGAAACCGATTGGCGTGCGGCATTTGGCCAGGCACAGATCCTTCAGGGGCGAGAGCTGGTAGGCGCCTGCAACGATCAGCAGGGCGCCGCCGATGCGCGCGGCCGTCGCCGTGGACAATCCCGCATGATCGGCAAGCGTCTCGGCTCCTGCGGCGCCGGCAAAGGCCAAAATGCCGACCGTGCCCCAAACCAGCATATAGCCTGCCACGAATATCCAGGTGGCGACAAAGGCCTCGCCGCGACCCCGTTTGCCGGCTTGGACCTGGTGGAAGGTCAGAATCATGGGCGCCGCCGTCGGAAACATCATGGCAATCATCATGATCATCCAGATGGCCAGAAACAGCGGCGCCCCCATGCCCATGGTGGGTGAGTACATGTCCATGCGCATGTCCGCGTCCATGCCGATCTGCTGCCGGATGAGCAAGACCCACGCCGCCGCGGCGACAGCGCCCAACAGGGCGAGAAGGATGTTTCGCTGCGATGTCAGCGTCATGGGCGAGGCCGTTCCGATCGTGCGTGCGGGACTATTGCTGGCCGGACCAATTAATCGGAGCGTAGTGCGCGTTGCGGCGGGAATTGTCCCAACTCATGCCATGGTCGCTGAAAGTATTGCCTTCCACTCCCATCGCAAAACCGAGCCAGTCGGGATTGACGGGATGGCCGGTAGCCGCCCACATCTCACCGTCCTCGCGCATTGTCGGCAACGGTTCGACCGCCAACTGCATCACGCCGGCAATCTCCACCGACCGCTTCTTGCCGTCGGCCTGGTATTTGATCGGCACCTTCTTGGCTCCGAGATTGGTGCTGATCATCGGCGCGAAGGCGGCCATCGGGCCACCCGCGGCGCCGGTGAAGATGGCGCCGAGCGCTTCTGTCTGCCTGTCATCCGCATGGTCGTCGATATAGGCGGCAGCCGTCCAATTGCCCTCCGCCATCGGACCCGGCGTGTGAGCAACCATCGCGACATTGAGCCCGTCCAATCGAACGTCCCCGAAACTGCCCTTGTCGATGTGAAAGACCAAGGCGACGTCGCAAACGCCTTTCGTCGGCTTCGACGTCAGCTGCGCCTGGGTCGACAGCAGGCAAGGACATACGACATCGCAGCTGCAATTCTCGAAGTAGCTTCCAGACAACCGCCAACTGACTGCCATTTACACCTCCCATTGTGTGAGGCGTGTCCGGCTTTGGCGAGGCGGTGCCGTTTCACGGATCGTGATAACGGCAGATAGCCCGCACCGCGACTGATCGGCACGCCGGGGTAGTAATTTAAGTTTAGGCTAATAGAGGGTACGCCGTTGTCCGGCACTGTCAAGCCGAGGGCTGCGGTGCTGCGGTCGCCGCTTCCCTGCGCCTGCATGGAATGACGTCGTCATGCGCATCCCTTCGCATGTGCGGGCGAAGGGGAGGCACTTGTCACGCCGGCCCCTTGGTGCTTGTCTTGGCCTTGGCTGACGCGCTTCGTCATCCTCGGGCTTGACCCACGATCGTCCGGCACGATTTGTGCTTGTGTAAGTGCACGGCATTGATTCTGCTTCAGTTCAGG
>NZ_VFWS01000183.1:0-7289 GCF_006443065.1 Mesorhizobium sp. B1-1-5
AGACGGATGAGGGGTGTTCCAGCGGAGTGAGACGCTGGCATTCCCTGGAACACCCCTCATCCGGCCGCTTCGCGGCCACCTTCTCCCACAAGGGGAGAAGGCAAGCTGGCGCTCAAACCACCTCGAACACAAACGTCTTCACCAGCGCCTCCGGGTCGCCGATGGCATAGCAGCGGAACCACGGACTTTCCTCGACCAGCCGCCATTTGCCCGCCTGCGCCAACCCGTCGAACACCGCCTGGAAGCCGCCGCTCTTGAAAACCTGGTCGCGCACGGTGAAGATGGCGTGACCGCCGGCCTTGGTGATGCGCACCAGTTCATGCAGTCCCGATGCGGGCGCGTGGCCGATGGTGAAGACTCCGGTCGAGAAGAAGGCGCGGAAATGCCGGTCGGGCCAGGGCAACGGGCCGCCGAGCATCGCTTTCTTCAGCTCGCTATAGGCCGGCTTGCCATCGGCCTGGCGGCTGCCGGCGATCTTCAGCATGTCGTCGGAGAGGTCGAGCCCGGCGATGTCGCCATAGCCCAGAGCCTTCAGCGACGGCCCCGACAGGCCCGTGCCGCAGCCGGCGTCGAGCAGCGGACCTTCGCTCGCCGGCACGTGCCGCGCCACCCAGGCGGTGATGAGGAAAGGCAGAAGATAGCCGAGCGAGGCGGTCTCGCTGTCGTAGGTCGCGGCCCATTCGGCATAGGCCTTGGCGAGCCCTTCCGGCGAGTCGGCCGAATAGACGGAATCCAGCGCCGCATTGGCCTTGTCGAAATTCATAGGTGTCTCCTCCGCCGGATGCACATGACCAAGCTAGAGCAATTCCAGGAAAAGTGGGAACCGGTTTTCCGTCCGGAATTGCGTCAAAAACAAAGAGGTAGCGCGGATTTTTCCAGCCGGCTATTCCTGATGCTGGCGGCGCAGCCGCTGCTCCAGCCCCCGCAGCGCCAGCGACAGGCCGACGGTGAGGATCAGGTAGATATAGGCAACGATCGAATAGGTCTCGAAGAAGCGGAAGGAGCCCGCGGCATAAACCTTGCCCATCTGGGTGATGTCGGCGACGCCGAGCACCGAGACCAGCGAGGAATCCTTGACCATGGCGACGAAATCATTGCCGAGCGGCGGCAGGATGGTGCGGATTGCCTGCGGGAAGACGATCAGCCGGAAACGCTGGACTCGGCTGAGCCCGAGCGCCTTGGCCGCCTCGATCTGGCCCTTCTCGACCGATTGGATGCCGGCGCGGAACACTTCCGAGATGAAGGCCGAGTAGCCGATGGTCAAAGCCATGATGGCGCGCCAGAGCAGCGAGACGTCGCGCACCAGCAACTCGCCCATCAGGCCGGCGCCCCGCAGCGGCGCGGTCAGCGCATTCCAGGCGGCGACGAAGGCCGGCGCGCCGGCAAAGGCGATCCAGAACAACAGCACCAGGATCGGCACGCCGCGGATGATCTCGACATAGAAGCGCGCGATCTGGCGCAGCCACTGCGATCCCGACAGCGCCATCAGCGCGATGCCGAGCCCGAAGGCGGAGGCCAAAGCGAAAGCGACCGCGGTGACGAAGATGGTGATGCCGATGCCCTTGGCGACTGTGGCGAAGACTTGCGCATAGAGGTCGCTGGAAGCGATGGCGACAGCGGCGGCCAAGGCAAGGATGGCCGCCGCGGCCAACCACCAGGGGAATTCGGGTTTGGATGTGGGTGTCGGCATCAGGCGATGCCATCGCGGCCGTTTTTGCGATAGCAGCGCTCTACGAGACCCCCCTCTGTCCTGCCGGACATCTCCCCCTCAAGGGGGGAGATTGGCTGCTTCGGCCTCGCCGTCCATCCTGCAGCGTTGGGGATTAGCGAAAGCCGGCGCGACGTCCGATCTCCCCCCTTGAGGGGGAGATGCCCGGCAGGGCAGAGAGGGGGGCCTGGGCGCAATGTCAGCGCAATTTCCTGCAAACTCTCTGCGCGCAACAAGACGGGTTCACTGCCCCATCTTGTAGTCGAGGAACCATTTCTTGTTGAGCTTGTCGATCGTGCCGTCGGCCTTGAGCGAAGCGATGGCGGCATTGACCGGCTTCACCAGCTCCGAGCCCTTCGGGAAGATGAACCCAAAATCCTCGGTACCGAGCGGTCCGCCGATAAGCTTGAGCTTGCCTTCGGAGGCATCGACATAGCCCTGGCCGGCGGTGCCGTCGGTGAGCACCACGTCGACGTCGCCGGATTTCAGCGCCTGCACGGTCGCGCCGAACGTCTCGAACAGCTTTATCCGCGGGTTCTGCTCGTTGCCGTCGAGCACGCTGTAGACGGCGGTGTAGAAGGGCGTGGTGCCCGGCTGGGCGCCGATCAGCCCGTCCTTGAAGGCGCCGAAGCTCTTGGCGTCGGTGAAGCGGTTCTCGTCGCCGCGCACCAGCATGAACTGCTCCGAGCGCATATAGGGGTCGGAGAAGTCGACCTTCTCCTTGCGGTCGTCCTTGATGGTGATGCCGGTCATGCCGATGTTGTACTGGTTATCGGAAACCGCCTGGATCATCGCGTCCCAGGAGGTGTTCTGGTACTCGACCTTGAAATTCAGCCGCTTGGCGATCTCGTCCATCGCGTCATATTCCCAGCCGATCTGCTTGCCGGTCTTCTTGTCGATGAACTGCAGCGGCGGATAGGCGTTTTCCGTCACCACCACGACCTTTTTGCCGCCGAGATCGGGCAGGTTATCGGCGAGCGCCGCGACAGGCGCGAGAAGGCACGCCATCATGGCGGCCAGCAGCAGTTTCGACTTGGTCATGACAAACTCCCCGAATGTGATTTGGCCGCGCGATGTTCGCGCGCCAAGAGAAAACCGCGCCGACTTTAGCTTGCCGCAAGCGCCTTGCAAGCCGGCCCGCGCTGCCGGGGCTCGCCAATGTGAATTCCGATGCTTTTCAGCGATGATTGCGGGGACGGCGATTGCGGCGATCAGTCCTGATCGGCCGTGGCTTCGCGCAACCCGGCGACCAGTCGTGTCAGCGGGCCGTGCAGTGCTTTCAGCTCGGCGCGTTCCAGCGGCATGCTGCAGGCAACCCCTTCCTGCACGTTGGCGGGAAAGAGGGAGGTGTGAAGGGAACGCTGACCTATTACCTTCGTCATTCTAGGGGCGGAGTAAGGAGCGAAGCGACGCGCGTAGACCTTGGAATCCATTCCGTGAGATAAGAGCGATACTGCGGTGCAGACCTATCTTTTCAGGAAAGTTCGACGGAGTTCCATTCTCTACCGCCGCATCTCTCGCGAAGATAACGGCATGGATTCCAGGGTCTCCGCTCCGCTTCGCGTCGCTACGCCCCAGAATGACGAAACCGCGAAGGCTTCGATCAAATTCCGAACGCTTGCGATATCTGCACAACGAAAAAAGGCGGCCGAAGCCGCCTTTCCAGAATCTGTCTCGCAAAAACCTTATTCGGCCGAGGCGGCCTCGGCGGCGGCCTTCTTCTCGGCGGCTTCCTTGGCGGCCGTCTCGGCGGCCAGCGCCTGGGCGGCGGCCACCTTCTCGGCCTCGATGCGGGCGCGCTCGGCGTTCAGCGCGTCGCGCTCCTCGTCGTTCAGCTTGCGGGCGCGCACGCCGGTGTTTTCCGAAATGCGGGCCGACTTGCCGCGACGGTCGCGCAGGTAATAGAGCTTGGCGCGGCGAACCTTGCCGCGGCGCACGATCTCGACGCCCTCGACCATCGGCGAGTAGACCGGGAAAACGCGCTCCACGCCTTCGCCGTAGGAAATCTTGCGTACCGTGAAATTCTCCTGGAAGCCCGAGCCGGCGCGGGCGATGACGACACCCTCATAGGCCTGGACGCGGGTGCGGGTGCCTTCGGTGACACGCACCTGGACGCGCACGGTGTCGCCCGGCTGAAATTCGGGCAGCTTGCGCTTGGCTTCGATCTTGGCGGCCTGTTCGGCCTCGAGCTGACGGATGAGATCCATCTCAAATATCCACTTCTTGTTCTTCCGACAGTCAGAGCGTCCTGCGCTCGCCTTGCAGTTCCAATGACCGCTCGGCTATGCCCTTTGTCCCCAAATTTGTATCGGGACATCGGGCAGGGACGACTACACCGCACTTGTTGACGGGTCCGAAAGATTGTTCTTCCGGTTCGGGCGGGCACATACAGCCATTTTGCCACTTTGTCACGCCCTAATGCATGTCGCCCGGAAGTGCGCGCGGTTCCGGGACCACGACATGCATCAAAACAAGGGCGTTGCGGCATATTTTGCGCCCATGGCCCACATTTACTGCGGCCGTGCCGGGTTGCGCGCGGCTTGCAAGCTTCCTAAGCGGGGAAATGACTTTCTTCGATGCCGCCTTGCTCTTTCTCTCAGGCTTTGTCTCCGGCGCGGTCAATGCCGTCGCCGGCGGCGGCACCTTCGTCACCTTCGGCGCCATGACGCTGGTCGGCCTGCCGCCGATCGTCGCCAACGCTACCTCCTCGGTGACGCAGTTTCCCGGCTATATCACCTCGACGCTCGCCTATCTCGACGACATCAGGCATTTCTGGCGCCAGGCGCTGCTGCTCTGCGTCATCTCCGCCCTCGGCGCGCTGGCCGGCTCGCTGATCCTGCTTGCGCTTTCCAACCCGTCCTTCCGCGCACTGGTGCCCTGGCTGCTGATCGCCGCCACCGCGCTGTTCGCCGCCGGGCCGTGGCTGAAACCGGCGCCCAAACCCGGGGCCGAAGCCAAGGTCGGCTCATTCGCCGGATCGCTCGCCCAGTTCGCGACCTCCGTCTATGGCGGCTTCTTCGGCGCTGGCATGGGCGTCATGATGCTGGCGACGCTCGGCCTGACGCAGGCCGGCGACTACCACCGGCTCAACGCGCTGAAGAACATGCTGGCCGTGGTCATCGCAGCCATCGCCATCCTGGTCTTCGTTTCGGGCGGTGTCGTCGCCTGGCCGCAGGCGATCGTCATGATCCCTGGCGGCGCGCTCGGCGGCTATGCCGGCGTCTGGATCGCCAAGCGCGTGCCGCAGGGCGTCGTGCGCGGCTTCGTCGTCGCCGTCGGCCTGTTTCTGGCCTTTTACTATTTCACCAAGGGCTGAGCAGCCCTCAGCAGATCCGGCCGCCGCTCCCGCGTCAGCTTCTCGGCCTCCGCGCGACGCCATTCGGCAATCTTCTTGTGGTTGCCGGAAATCAGCACGTCCGGAATCGGCCTGCCTTCGAACTCCTGCGGCCGCGTATAATGCGGATGCTCGAGCAGGCCGTTCTCGAAACTCTCTTCCTCGCCGGACACCGCATTGCCCATGACGCCTGGCAGCAGCCGCACCACGGCATCGAGCAGCACAAGCGCTGCCGGCTCGCCACCCGACAGGATGAAATCGCCGACCGAGACCTCCTCCAGCCCCCGCGCCTCGATCAGCCGCTGGTCGACGCCTTCGAAGCGGCCGCACAGGATAACGGCACCCGGGCCGGCGGCCAGCGCGCGCACACGGGCCTGCGTCAGCGGTTTGCCCCGCGGGCTCATCAGCAGTCTTGGACGCTTATCGCCGGGCGGCGAGGTGTGGTCTATGGCCTTGGCCAGCACGTCGGCGCGCATCACCATACCGGCGCCGCCGCCGGCCGGCGTGTCATCGACGGTGCGGTGCTTGTCGGTGGCGAAATCGCGGATCTGGATTGCTTCCAGAGACCATGTGCCGACCTCCAGCGCGCGGCCGGCCAGCGACAGGCCGAGCGCGCCCGGAAACATCTCCGGATAGAGCGTCAGCACCGAGGCGGCAAAGCTCAACGGTTGCCCCCAGCATCCTTCGGTCCGCGCGGCCGACCCTTCGGGTCGAAGCCGGCATCCCTGGGCGCTTCGTCGCCTTCTTCGTCTTCGACCAGCCCCGCCGCCTGAGGGTTGACCTCAACGAATCCGTCGGCGATCGAGACATGCGGCACCGCGGCCTGCGTGAACGGAATCAGCACGCCCTTGCGACCGGCAAGCGTGACGTCGAGTATGTCGCCGCCACCGAAATTATGCACGGCGACGACCTTGCCGATGACGCCCGTATCGTCCCTGACATCGAGGCCGATGAGATCGGCGTGATAGAACTCGTCCTCCTCGCCGTCGTCGGGCAGCACCGAACGGTCGACGAAAAGCTCTGTGCCGGCCAGCGCCTCGGCGGCATTGCGGTCACCGACGCCTTTGAAACGCACGACCACCACAGTCCCGGCCGGCCTGATATCGGTGATCTGGAAGGCGCGGCCGTCCTTGGCATAAAGCGGGCCGTAATCGGCCAGCGCAAGCGGGTCTCCGGTGAAAGTTTTCACCCGCAATTCGCCCTTGATGCCGTGCGCGGCACCGATGACGGCCATCTGTACGGGGTTTTCGAGCTTCGACATCGGCGGCGCTTCCTTTGCTCTGCTCTAACGCCGTCCCGTGGCCATTTCAATGACGCCTCTTCACCGCTTCCTAACCCGCATGCCCGAAACTGCCTTCATGCAGGAATTCCTCATCCCGGCCAAACCCGACCTTCAAGCGGCCCGCGAGACCTGGCTGAAGACGCTGGCGCATGAGCGCCGCTTGTCGCCGGAGACGGTCGAGGCCTATGAGCGCGACACCCGCCAGTTCCTGCATTTCTTGACCGGCCATTGCGGCGGCGCGCCGGGTATCTCCGACATCGCCGACCTGCGCCCCGCCGATCTGCGCGGCTTCCTCGCCGCGCGACGCAATGAAGGCGCCGGCGCTCGCACGCTGGGGCGCGGCCTTGCCGGCATCCGCTCGCTGCTGCGCTTTCTCGAAAAACGCGGCCTTGTCAACGCGGCGGGCGCCGCAGCCCTGCGCGCGCCGCGCCAGCCGAAATCGCTGCCCAAGCCGCTGACGGCAAGCGACGCCAGACAGGTCGTGGCGATGGAGGGCCAACTGGCGGAAGAGCCGTGGATCGCCGCGCGTAACGCCGCCGTGCTGACGCTGCTCTACGGCTCCGGCCTGCGCATCTCCGAAGCGCTCGGCCTGACCGGCGCCGATCTGGCGACAGAAGCCGATAGCGTGCTGCGCGTCACCGGCAAGGGTGGCAAGACGCGGCTGGTGCCGGTGCTGCCGGTGGCCCGCAAGGCGGTTGCCGAATACCGCCGGCTCTGCCCTTTCCATATTGGTCCCGACGGCCCGCTGTTCCGTGGCGCCCGTGGCGGCCCGCTCAACCCGGCCATCGTCCAGCGCGAGATGGCGAAACTGCGCTCTGCGCTCAACCTGCCCGACACCGCGACGCCGCATGCCCTGCGGCATTCCTTCGCCACCCATCTGCTCGGCCGCGGCGCTTCGCGCCACCCCAGCGGTTTCACGCCCTTGGATGTGCCTTCTCATAGATATCGAGCAGCCTCGCGGTGTC
>NZ_VFWS01000184.1:0-7097 GCF_006443065.1 Mesorhizobium sp. B1-1-5
AAGGCGCTGGCGCTCAAGAAATTCCGCGACCAGCAGAACGCCTTCATGGCCGAGGGCCTGAAGCTGGTCATCGATGCCCTTGACCTCGGCTGGTCGATCCGGACCTTGGTCTTCGCCAAGGCCGGACTCGGCAACCCGGCCGTCGAAAAGGTCGCCGCGCGGACCGTTGCCGCCGGCGGCATGGTGCTCGAAGTTTCCGAAAAGGTGCTCGCTGCCGTCACCCGCCGCGAGAACCCGCAAATGGTCGTCGGCGTCTTTGCGCAGCAGACCGTGCCGCTGAAGGACATCCGCGCCAGGGACGGCGATGTCTGGGTCGCGCTCGACCGGGTGCGCGACCCCGGCAATCTCGGCACCGTGATCCGCACCGTCGACGCGGTCGGCGCCAAAGGCGTCATCCTGGTCGGCGACACCACCGACCCGTTCTCGCTGGAGACGGTGCGCGCCACCATGGGCTCGATTTTCGCCGTGCCGGTCGCCAGGGCGACCGAGCAGGCCTTTCTCGCTTGGCGCCGCGATTTCTCCGGCCTTGTCGCCGGAACCCATCTCAAGGGCGCGGTCGACTATCGCTCGGTCGATTTCTCCAGAGGGCCGGTCTTGCTGCTGATGGGCAACGAGCAGCAGGGCCTGCCGGACAGTCTCGCCGAAAGCTGCGACCGGCTGCTCAGAATTCCCCAGGCAGGCCGGGCCGATTCGCTCAATCTGGCGGTCGCCACCGGCGTGATGTTGTTCGAGATCCGGCGCGGCGCGTTGAAGCTCGAGCCTGCCAACGACATCCGATGAGGACTGCCAAATGAAATCCTGGTCCCCTTACGCGGTGCTGGTCGTCATCGCCATCGCGCTCGACCAGTGGATCAAGCAGCTGGTCGAGAACGGTCTCGCCTTTCAGGAGAAGCTCGATCTCCTGCCGTTCCTGGCGCTGTTTCGCACCTATAACACCGGCATCGCCTTCTCGATGTTCCAGTCCTTCGGCGATACCGGCCTGGTTGTCATCGCCGTGCTGGTCGTCGCCTTCGTGCTCTATCTCGCCACGCGCACGCCCGCCGGCTATGTCGTCGCTCGTATCGGCTTTGCGCTGATCATCGGCGGTGCGCTCGGCAACCTCATCGACCGTGCCGTCTACGGTCACGTCATCGACTACATCCTGTTCCACACGCCCGTGTGGTCCTTCGCGGTCTTCAATCTCGCCGACGCCTTCATCTCGGTCGGCGCGGCGCTTGTCGTCTTCGACGAGCTGATCGGCTGGCGGCGCGAAACCAAGTCCCAGGACCTTGGCAATTGACCTCACGCTGTTGAAACAGCAGACTTCCTCATCAGCCAGAGGCGAGGAGAAAATCATGCCCGACACCTTCAAAGCCATCCTCGTCTCGCGCGATGCGGACAAGAAGCAGTCCGTCGATGTCGTCGACCTCACCGAGGCCGACCTGATGGAAGGCGATGTCACCGTCGCCGTCGAGGCGACGACGGTAAACTACAAGGACGGGCTCGCCATCACCGGCAAGGCGCCGGTCGTGCGCCGCTGGCCGCTGGTTCCAGGCATCGATTTCGCCGGCACCGTGATTTCCTCCTCGCATGCCGACTGGCGCAAGGGAGACAAGGTGATCCTCAACGGCTGGGGCGTCGGCGAGACGCATTACGGCGCCTATGCCGGCCGCGCCCGCGTCAAGGGCGACTGGCTGGTGCCGCTGCCCGAGGGCATGAGCGCGCATGATGCGATGGCTGTCGGCACGGCGGGCTACACGGCAATGCTCTCGGTCATGGCGCTGGAGCGGCACGGCATCGTGCCGGACCGCGGTCCCGTGGTGGTGACGGGCGCTGCCGGCGGCGTCGGCTCGGTCGCCATCTCGATCCTGTCGAGCCTCGGCTACCATGTCATCGCCTCGACCGGCCGCAACGCCGAGAGCCCCTATCTGATCGACCTTGGCGCGGCCGAGGTGATCTCGCGCGAGGAGCTCGGCCAGCCCGCGAAACCGCTCGCCAAGGAGCGCTGGGCAGGCGGCGTCGACTCGGTCGGCAGCCATACCTTGGCCAATGTGCTGTCGATGACCTCCTATGGCGGCGCGATCGCCGCTTGCGGCCTGGCCGGCGGCATGGACCTGCCGGGAAGCGTCGCGCCCTTCATCCTGCGCGGCGTCTCGCTGCTCGGCATCGATTCGGTGATGGCGCCGAAGCCGGTCCGCCTGGAGGCGTGGCGCCGCATCGGCACCGACCTCGATTCCAAGAAGCTGTCGACATTGTCGCGCACGATCGGTTTCGACGGCATTGTTGCTGCCGCGCGCGATATCGTCGAAGGCAAGGTCAGGGGTCGCGTCGTCGTCGACATGTAGCTGGCAACGACCTCGTAAAGTTCCGGTTTCGCCCGCGCATGCGCGCGGCCGGAATCCGCGCGATTCGCTAAAATTCGAACGATCCCTCCCAGCCTTCCATAATTTCTGTCTGGCATGGTCTGCGCATGGTCGCGGACTCCGACATCAGACAGGACAGCAAAGCCGCGGGCGCTGACAGGCTCATCCCCGATGCGCCGAAGCGGCAGGTGCTCGTCGCGCCGCCGCTGGCTCCCGACCTGCCGGGGGCCAGCCACGACGGCCTGCCCTTCCTGACGATCGTCGCCATTGCCGTTCTGGCGGGGCTGGCGCATCTTACCGGAGCGCCGCTGATCGTCACCATCGGCCTCGCCGCAGCGGCCTTTGCCGGCCTTGCCATGCACCTGCGCAGCCGTCGCGACGAGCGGCGCACCGCAGTGCTGCTCGACGAAACCGCGGCCCGCAGCCGCGCCGAGATCGAGACTCTCGCCGACCGCATGTGGGAGATGCAGGAGAGCGAGGAGCGCTTCCGCGGCCTGATCGACGCGCTTGGCGATCTTGTCGTCCATCGCGATCGCGACGGCCACGTCGTTTATGCCAACAGCGTCTTTGCCTCGCTTGTCGAGCTCGATGCGCGCGATCTTGCCGGCAAGACCTTGTCCGAGCTTGGCATCGATGTCGGCATCGTTCCCGACGCCGCCTTCTCCGATCATGAATGCCTGAGCTCGACCGATGTCGCGATCCGCACCCCGAACGGACCACGCTGGTTCTCCTGGATCGAATTGTCGGTGCGCGACAAGGACACCGGCGCGGTCTCGCACCGGGCGATCGCCCGCGACATCACCGCCCGCAAGCGCGCCGAATCCTCGCTGATCACCGCGCGCGAACGGGCCGAATATGCCAGCCAGGCCAAGTCGCGCTTCCTCGCCACCGTCAGCCATGAGATCCGCACGCCGATGAACGGCATCATGGGCATGGCGAAGCTGCTTGCCGATACCGACCTCTCGCCCGAACAGCGCACCTATGTCGGCGCTGTCTCCACCTCGGCCAGCGCGCTGCTCGCGCTCATCGAGGACCTGCTCGACTATTCCAAGATCGAGGCCGGCCGCTTCGAACCCGAGCCCCAGCCGACCTCGCTGCGCGAGATCGCCGACAACATCATCGAACTTCTGGCCGCAAAGGCCTTCGCCAAGAACATAGGCCTCGGCTGCCATGTCGAGCCCGATGTGCCGCAGATGATCACCGCCGATCCCGGCCGCGTGCGCCAGGTGCTGCTCAACCTCATCGGCAATGCGGTGAAGTTCACCGACACGGGCGGGGTGCTGCTCACCGTGGCGCGCGCCCGCACCGAAACCACCGACCGTATCTGCTTCACCATCGCCGACACCGGCCCGGGCCTGCGCGAAGAGGACATGGAGCGCATTTTCGAGGAATTCGAGCAGTCCGACGGCACCTCGACCAGGGTGCATGGCGGCGCCGGCCTCGGGCTTGCCATCTCGAAGCGGCTGGCGACGGCGATGGGCGGCTCGATCTCGGTCTCGAGCCGGCTCGGCGAAGGATCCGAATTCGTCCTGGAGCTTCCGGCGGTCGCCGCGACCGAGCCGCCGCCGCATCGCCACAACATCCTTGCCGACCGGCGGGCAGTGATCGTGTCGAAAAACGCCATCGAGGCCGATGCCATCGCCCGCGCGATCAGGGCCCATGGCGGCATCGTCGAGGTTGCCGCGACACCGAGCCAGGCCGCCCCGTTGGCGGCAGGCTGCAACGTGCTCCTGATCGACGCTGCGCTCGAAAGCAGCGACGGCAGACTGCTCAAGCGGCTGCGCGATTCGGGCTTTGCCGACTGCGAGGCCATCACCCTGATTGCGCCGACGGATCGCGGCATGCTCGGCGAATTCCGCGCCAGCGGCTATGCCACCTTCCTGGCCCGGCCGGTACGTGGCGAGACCCTGCTGCGGGTGCTGTTGACCAGCCATGGCTCAGCGCTGGCCAAGCCGCTGCCGGAGCCGCGCGGTGCCCCCTCGGTGCGCAAGCGCGACCAGGGCCTGTCGGTGCTGATCGCGGAAGACAATGACATCAACGCCATGCTCGCCCGCGCCACGCTCCTCAAGGCCGGGCATCGCGTCAAGGTCGTCGGCAACGGCAAGGCCGCGGTCGATGCCGTTACCGATGCCGGCCTCAAGTTCCGCTTCGATGTGGTGCTGATGGACCTGCATATGCCTGTCATGGACGGGCTGGACGCGATCGCCGCCATCCGTCGCCATGAAGAGTCCCTGGCCATGCCCCCGATTCCGATCATGGTGCTTTCGGCCGACAGCCAGGAAAAGACCCGGCATGCCGTGCTCGCCCATGGCGCCAGCGGTTTCGTGACCAAGCCGCTCGACCCGGACGCGCTCGTCCAGGCGGTCGAGGGCCAGGTTGCCGCCTGAGGAAATTTCTAACCGTTGAACGCCTTGGCTTGCTTGGCTTTCGCGATCACAAGATAGCCGGTTGAGTGTATTGCCCAGCCGACAAAGTATTGCCCGCCACGTCGTATCACGGTACTGTCACAATCCTGTTGCACCTACACCGTATCCCCGTGCCAAGAGGGATGGCTCGAAGGAGAATCACTCGTGCATACAGTCGTGCCTGAATGTGACACTCGGCCGAATGCCGGCGGCGCCCTGCTCGCCGCCCGTACCGCCGACGCCGTCGCAAGCGGCGCTCCGCTGGGCCGCATCGGCAATCTCGAAGTGCGGCTCGCCCGCAACGAGGCCGAGATCGCCGCCGCCCAGGAAGTGCGCTATCGGGTATTCTACGACGAGCTTGGCGCGAGGAAGGACCTGTTCCAGGCGCAGGACCGGCGCGACGCCGACCGGTTCGATCCGCTCTGCGATCACCTTCTGGTGTTGGACAATTCCCTTCCCGGCCCTGAGCACCGCCGCATCGTCGGCACTTACCGCCTGCTGCGGCAGGAAATCGCCGCGACGGCCGGCGGCTTCTATTCCGAGGGCGAGTTCGAGCTCACCAAGCTGATTGCGCGGCATCCCGGCCAGCGTTTCCTCGAGCTCGGCCGTTCCTGCGTTCTGCCGGAATACCGCTCCAAGCGCACCATCGAGGCGCTCTGGCAAGGCATCTGGGCCTATATCAACCACTACGACATCGGCGTGATGACCGGCTGCGCCTCGTTCCATGGCATCGTGCCGGCGGCGCATGCCGAGGCGCTGACCTATCTCGCCCATCATTGCCGCACCAACTCCGCCTGGGATGTTCGCGCGGTTCCGGGACGCTACTGCTCCATGGACCTGATGCCGATCGAGGCGGTGAACGCCAAGGCGGCGATCGCCGCCATGCCGCCGCTGGTCAAGGGTTATCTGCGCGTCGGCGCCCGCATCGGCGACGGCTGCGTCATCGACCACGAATTCTCGACCGTCGACGTCTTCGTCGTCATGCCGGTCAAGGAGATCGGCGCCCGCTATGTCAACTACTATGGCGGCGAAGGACAGCGCTTCGCGGCATAGCGAATAGCGAATAGCGAATAGCGAATAGCGAATAGCGAATAGCGAATAGCGAATAGAAGAAAGTGGCGGGATCTGTTCCGTTCAACCCCTATTCGCTATTCGCTATTCGCTACTCGCTCCCTCAGGGAATATCCTCCGGCCTTCGCCCCGGCCGGCTCTTATAGGCCGGAAACGACCAGCCGAATTTAAGCGCTCCGCCGCGCACCGCGAATGCGCCCGCGAAGCCGAGCAGGCTGGACGCCAGCGCAGGCAGGCCGGCAACATCGCCAAGGGTGAAGATGGCGGCGCCGGCAAGCGCGGCCGTGACATAGATCTCGGGCCTGAGCAGCACCGACGGCTCGCCGGCAAGCAGGTCGCGCAAAATGCCGCCGAAGGTCGCCGTCAGCACGCCGGTGATGACCGACACGACGGGCGAGCCGGTGATCGCCAGCCCCTTGGCCGCGCCCATCACCGAAAAAGCGGCAAGGCCGACGGCATCGAGCCAGAGCAGCAGCTTGTAGCGGGATTCGAACCGGTGGGCGCTGAAGAAGACCAGCACCGCGACGACGGCACAGATCAGCACATAGCCGCTGTTGGCGACCCAGAACACCGGCAGGTTGAGGATGACATCGCGCAGCGTCCCGCCGCCGATGCCGGTGACGCTGGCCAGGAACAGGAAGCCGATGATGTCGAGTTCTTTGCGCGATGCGGCAAGCGCGCCCGTCGCCGCGAAGACGGCGACGCCGGCATAGTCGAGCATCGCGATGGGGTTCAAGGGCGGGACCAGGGAGTAAGGCAGCAGGGGAGTAGGGAAGTATGTTTAGCACGAAGCCGTACTGTTGATACGCCCCTTACTGCCTTACTGCCTTACTGCGCTATTCCCCTAACTACGCATCCTTCTCCGCCTGCTCGTTGACGGGCCCCGGCTCGACCGGCGCTTCGCCGGCGGCGATTTTCGGGCCGCCCTTGGCAACGCCGACCATGGCCGGGCGCAGCACCCGCTCCCCGATCGAATAGCCCGGCTGCACGACCTGCACCACCGTGTTGGCCGGCACATCGGGATTGGGCACTTCGAACATGGCCTGGTGGAAATTGGGATCGAACTTCTCGCCTTCCGGCGCGAGCTTCTTGACGCCGTGCCGCTCCAGTGCGGACAGCATGGCACGCTCGGTGAGATCGACGCCGTCGATCAGCGCCTTGAAACCCGCATCGCCGGACGCCTTTGCCTAGGCGGGAATAGCGTCCATCGCGCGGCGCAGATTGTCCGAAAACGACATCATGTCGCGGGCGAAGTTCGCGACCGCATAGGTACGCGCGT
>NZ_VFWS01000185.1:0-7078 GCF_006443065.1 Mesorhizobium sp. B1-1-5
CGCCCGTGGATGACGAAGTTGGTAGGTGGCGGCCAATCCTCGAACGTTTTCTGCCACCCCTCGTTGATTTGAATGTCCCTTGGCTGTACCTGTCCCCGAACAAGGGTGGCCAATGCCAGTGATCCCAAGAATCCTCGTCTTCGCCGGCTCGGCCCGCAGCGGCGCGTTCAGCGGCCGGACCGCCGATGTGGCGCAGAAGGAACTGGCCATGCAGGGCGCGGAGGTGACGCGCATCTCGCTGGGCGACTATCCGCTGCCGATCATGGACGAGGACCTGGAAAAGGAAAAAGGCATTCCCGAAAACGCCATCAAGCTCGGCCGGCAGATCGCCGCGCATGACGGGCTGCTCATCGCGACGCCCGAATATAACGGCTCGATCCCGCCATTGCTCAAGAACTCGATCGACTGGGTGAGCCGGGTACGGCGCGAGGGCAGCCATACGTTCAGGCCGCTGGCCGGCAAACCGGTCGGGCTCTGCTCGTCCTCCGGGGGCAAGTTCGCCGGCATACGCTGCATCAACCATTTGCGCGCGGTGCTGGTGCGCTGCCAGATGGAGGTGATCACGCCCGAATGCTCGGTCTCCGAGGCAGGCGAAGCCTTCGCCGAGGACGGACAATTCAGGGACGCCAGACTACAGCAATCGATGGAGCGCCTATGCCGTACACTGATCGAAACCTCGCGCATGCTGTCCACCCGGATCGAGGCGTGATCAATTTCGCGGAGGCCGACACAATGCGGGACAGGCTGATCGTTGGGCTCGACCTGCCGACGCTGAAGGAGGCCGAGAAGGCGGTGCGCGAACTCGAAGGCGCCGTTTCCTTCTACAAAATCGGCTACCAGCTCGCCTTCGCCGGCGGATTGGACTTCGCGCGGGAGCTGGCCAGCGGCGGCACGAAGGTGTTTCTCGACATGAAGCTGCTCGACATCGACAACACGGTCGCCAAGGGCGTCGAGAACATCGTCAAGATGGGCGTGACGATGCTGACGCTGCATGCCTATCCCAAGACGATGAGAGCGGCGGTCGAGGCGGCCAAGGGCAGCGAGCTCTGCCTGCTCGGCGTGACGGTGCTGACCTCGATGGACGAGCAGGACGTGATCGACGCCGGCTATGAATACGACCCGCACACGCTAGTGCTCAGGCGCTCCGAACAGGCGCTGCATGCCGGCATGGGCGGCATCGTCTGCTCGGCTGAGGAGGCCGAGGCGGTGCGCCGCATCGTCGGACCCGACTTGGCGGTGGTGACGCCGGGCATCCGGCCGGCGGGCAGCGCCCATGGCGACCAGAAACGCGTGGTGACGCCGGCGCAGGCGATCCGCAATGGCTCCAGCCACCTTGTCGTCGGCCGGCCGATTGTCGCGGCGCCGGACCGGCGCGCTGCGGCCGAGGCGATCCTCGCAGAGATGCAATCCGCCTGAGGACCGGCCCTCTTTCGCGAAAAACAAACAGGAGAAAAAGAATGCCGAAGGGATATTGGATCGCCCGTGTCGATGTGCGCGACGCCGAGGGCTACAAGGACTATGTCGCCGCTGCGAAGCTCGCCTTCGACCGCTTCGGCGCGAAGTTCCTGGCGCGCGGCGGCGAGCACGAAAAGGCCGAAGGGCCGGGCCGCGCCCGCAACGTCATCATCGAATTCGAATCTCTGGCCATGGCGCATGACTGTTACCACTCGCCGGAATACCAGCGCGCCGTCGCCATCCGCCAGAAAGTGGCCGACGGCGAGATCGTGCTGGTCGAGGGGATTTAAAGCGGTTCAGCGTTCTCACCGAACCGCCTAACCGCTCCAAGCTTTTGTTCTTACAAAATTCGGACGGCAACCGTGCATCTGCGATTCGTTGGAGATGTGCCGAAACGTCCCTCCCTTCGTCATCCACGGGCGGAGCAAGGAGCGTAGCGACGCAGCGCAGACCCGAGGATCCATGCCGTGGCTTCAACGCGCCGCTACGGTCCAGAATTCAGCTCCGCTGCACTCCGTGGCCAAGGTAACGGCATAGATTCCAGGGTCTGCGCGCGTCGCTACGCTCCTTGCTCCGCCCTGGAATGACGAGGTTGTTAGGCCTCGGCCGCTCTGGAGGTCACGACATCAATCTATTGCCAGCCGTCTGCGCCATAGCGTCCGTGAGGCTCAGGCCCCACTGCTTGCGGCAATAGTCGCGGAAATCGAAGCAAGGCAGGCCGGGGCAGACCTCGAACTCGATGAGATGCACGGTGTCGTCGGCCTCGACCCTGAAATCGACGGAAAAGACATCCCGCAGCCCAAGAGCGCTTATCAGCTTTTGCGCGATGGCGCGGATTCTCCGATCAGCCGCCGGTTGGCTTGAGGCGACCGGCTCGAGCTCCGGCTCGGCATAGCTGCCCGCATCCTTCGCCGCCTTGCCGGTCTCGCCATAAAGCGCCATCGAATCGGCCATAGTCTGAAAGTCGCCGCCGGAATCGACGAAGACGATGCCGAGCGCTTCCATGCCGGTTTCCTGTCTGAGCCCAAGGAAGCTCGCCCGCACGTTGCGGCCGGCGACATAGGGCTGGACGACGACATCGTCGCGATAATGCGAAAAAACGCGTCGGCTAAGCTCCAGCGCATGGCCGAGATCGCTGACGCGCGAATCCGGCCAAATGCCGATCTTGGCGCCGAGCCGGTTGGGTTTCACGAACCAGCCTTTGGGCGAGGCGGGCGGCTCGACCAGCCATGCGCCGTTGCGCGCCAGGCCGGCCTGCGGCGCCGGCAGGCCGAGCGCGCCGAGCACGGCGCCGGAACGCAATTTGTCCTGGCAGAGTGCGAACAGCGAATCGTCCGCGCCGATGGTGCGCAGCCGGTTCAGCCGCGCCAGCGCCGGCGAAGCGCCGCCACGGAAGTAGGCGATACCGTCGGTAAGCGTCCAGACCAGCGTCATTGCCGGATCGGCCTCCGCCAGAACCGGTGCGGCGTCGTCGAGCTCGACAGGCTTGAAGGCGAGGCCGCGCCTTTCGCAGGCCTCGGCAAGCTGGTTGAATTCCGGCGCAAGGTCGGTCGACTGCGCCAGATAGGAGGAAATCTCGATAGCGCGCTCTGCCGGATGACCTTGGGCGACCAGCCGGTCGAAACAGGCCTTTTCCGGTTCATAGACAAGGATCAAGGTCGGCTGCGGCATCGAAAGCTCCGGGAAATCAGGCGCGTACCATCGCATGCCCGAAGTGGCCGGCTTGCGGGAAACCGACCGAACCGAGGCGATTGCGCGACAGTAAGCCGACGGCGAAGACGCCGACCCGTTCTCACGCTTTCCTGGAATTGCTCCAGTTCCTGGCGCAGGGGATTTTGTTTGCTTTGGGGAGCGGCATACCTTGGAGATTGGCCGAAGCCTCTCAACCTCGTCATTCCAGGGCGAAGCAGCCGCGAAGCGGCGTCGCGCAGACCCTGGAATCCATTCCGTGACCTTGATCGAAGAGTGCTGCGGAGCAGAGTTCTGCACCGCAGCAGCGCTCGGAAGTCACGGAATGGATTCTAGGGTCTGCGCCGCGTCGCTTCGCTCCTTGCTCCGCCCTAGAATGACGAGTTTGAGAGGCTTCGGCCAATCTCCAGGGTTTGCGCTGATTTCATGGAATGAACGGTAAAAACCTTGTCTGCCGACAACCAGGACGCTTTCAAAACCCCTGCGTCGAGGAATTATGCGATCAGCACGCGCGGCTCGAAGCGGCCCCGGACTGGAATGTCGAGCAGGAAGGTCATGCCGGCCTGCGGGTCGAGAGCGCGCTGCTTCTCGTCCTTGCCTTTCCAGGCGGAGGTCACTGCCAGCCGGTCGGCCTTTGCACCGATAAAAGCGGGGCAGGAGGCCTGCGTCACCGGCATGGCGATCTCGCGCAGCAGCGTGCCGTCCGGGGAATAGGCTTTCACCGCCTTGCCGCCCCAGACGGCGTTCCACAGCACGCCGTCGCGGTCGACGACCGAACCGTCGACATAGCCTTTCGAGGAGCGATGATCGACGAACACTTTCACTTCGCCGGCCGGCAGGCCGGTCGCCGGATCGCAGGCGACGCGCATCAGAAGCCCGGTCGCTGTGTCGGTGTAATAGGCGATTTCGCCGTCCTCCGAGAAGCAGATGGAATTCGAGACTGTGATGCTCGAAAACAGCCGGCGCAATTCGCCCTTGAAGAACCAGTAGATCGACCCGGCACCCTTCTGCTCGTCCTTGCCCATCGTGCCGGTCCACAAGGCGCCGCAGGGATGAACGCGCGAATCGTTGGAGCGCGTCAGCGGATTGTCGGCCTCGACCGGCGTGTGCAGCGTCAGCCTGCCGGTCTTGACGTCCCGGACTTGCAGGCCGATCTCGGTGGCGATCAGCTGGCGCTCGTCGTCGATGACGGCGATGGCGCTGGCCATGATGCCGAGATCATGGATTTTCAGCGCGCCGGCGAGCGGCTTTTCCAGAAGCTTGCCGTTGACGATGTCGAACCAGAACAGCGTGTCGGCGGCGGGATCGTAGCTCGGGCCCTCGCCGAGCTCGCAGATATGGTCGGAAAAAACCGAAACGCCGTCCATCGTCATCCTCCGAAAGCTTCGTCCCAGGCGGCGACCGCGGCGCGGGCGCGCTGCGCCACGTCCTCGACGCTCGCACCCGGCTTGTAGAGGCTCGATCCCAGCCCGAAGACGCTGACGCCGACCGCCTTGTAGCCGGCAAAGTCTCTGTCCGAAACGCCGCCGACGGCGCCGACAAGCGTCGTTGCCGGCAGCACCGCGCGGATCGCCGCGATGCCGCTCGGTCCAAGCACGCTTGCCGGGAAGAATTTCAGCGCCGAGGCGCCGAGCCGGATCGCCTGGAAGGCTTCGGTCGGCGTGAACACGCCAGGCATCGTCACCATGCCGTATTGCATGGCGCGGCCCATGACCTCGGCATCGATGTTGGGGCTGACCAGCAACTTGCCGCCGGCCTCGTGCAAGGCGTCGACGTCCGCCGCCGTCAGCACCGTGCCGGCGCCGATCAGCGCGCTTTTCGGCAGCGCCTCGACCAGATCGGCGATGGAGACGAACGGCTCCGGCGAATTGAGCGGCACTTCGATCGCCTCGATGCCGGCGTCGTGGACCGCCCGGCCGATCGCCACCGCCTCGGCAGGCTTCAGGCCACGCAGGATGGCGACAAGGCCGCGCTTCAGTTTCGGGAAGGGTGCGGTCTGGCTCATGAAGCGCCTCCAATCATGCCGTTCTCGCGCGCGGCCTCGACGAGGCCGGCACGCACCGCTTCATCGGCGTCCACGGCGCGAAAGGCAAGGCCGGCTAGGCCCAGCGCCGCGCCATAAAGCTCGGCCAGCGCGCCGGAGGCGATCAGCGCCACCGGCGCATCGCTGGCGCCATAGCGGCGCCTTGCCGAGGCGATCTCGCCGCCGATCAGAAGGCCGGATAGGCAGGCCGCCGCGTCATTGGGCTGCAGATCCTGCAGAAGCCCGGCGGCGCGGATGGCAAACAGTTTCGAGGTGATGTCGCCGCCTTCGCCCAAAGCCCGCTCGCACCATTGCCGGAAGAACGGGCTGCCCGCGGCAACCGGAGCGGGATGCTCGCCCAGCGAATGTTTCAGGATCGAGTGCGTGGCCAGCACGGAGAACAGCTCGCCGGTCGGCCATGTGCCGAAGCCTGTGACCGCGCCGTCCGCGACCGCGACCCATTTCGAATGCGTGCCGGGCATGCAGACGAGGTGGCGCCCCTTTGCCGGCAAACCGGCGCCGGCAAGCTGGGTTTCCTCGCCGCGCATCACGTCGGGCGCGTCGGCCAGGCGCTGGGCGAGACCGGGCACGATGCGGATGTCGCGGCCCGAGCCCTCGATGCGGGCGGCGCCGCGCAAAATCGCGCCGATCGGCGCCGGCACGGTGACGTAGGGCGCCTCGATCCAGCCCTGCCGCGAACCGGCCATGCCGCAGACGATGACCGGCAACATGTCCGGCGCGCCCATGGCGGCAAGATGGTCTTCCAGCACGTTCGAAAAGCCCTTTTCGCGGGCGGTGATCAGCCCGTCGTCGCCGCGCCGCTCGGCAAGCACCTTGCCCGAGCCGTCGAGCAGCCAGGCCCTGAGCCTGGTCGTGCCCCAGTCGAGCGCAGCGACCGCTGGTGCCGGGCTCACAGGAAGCCTCCATCGACGATCAGCATCTGGGCTGTCAGCATGCGCGAGGCGTCCGACGCCAGGAACAGCACCGTGCCCACCATGTCGTCGGGCTGCATGACATCCCTGATGCACTGCTTGGCGACATGGGCGGCGAGCGCCTCGTCGGTGACCCAGAGCTCGCGCTGGCGTTCGGTAATGACCCAGCCTGGCGCCACCGCGTTGACGCGAATGCGGTCGGCGCCGAGCTTGCCGGCGAGGCCCTTGGTCAGGCCGAGGATGCCCGCCTTGGCCGCGGTGTAGGCCGGCATATCGGGGTGGTTGATCAGATAGGAGGTGGAGGTGAAGTTGATGATCGAGCCGCCGCCGGCCCGCCTCATGCCGGGCGCCACGGCCTGCGCGGTGAAGAAATGCGGGCGCAGGTTGATCGCAAGGTTGTTGTCCCAGAATTCGACGGTGACGTCTTCCACTGCGTGACGCTCGTCGAGCGCGGCATTGTTGACCAGCACCGTGATGTCGCCATGCGCCTCGGCCGCCTTCGCGGCGGCGGCGCGCAGCGCGTCGATGTCGCGCAGGTCGGCGCTGAGGTGGAGCGGGCGGCGGGCGAGCTCCTTCTCCAGCCGGTCGGCAAGGGCGGTGCTTGGCTTGTCGGCGATGTCGATGAAAGCGACGTTGGCGCCCTGCCGCATAAAGCCTTCGGTGAGCGCAGCACCAATGCCGGAACCGCCGCCGGTGATCAGCACCGAGGCGCCGTCGAGGTCGGCGAAACGCGCCGATGGCATCATGATCTGTTCTCCCGTTTGGCCGGCGCGCATCCTAGCCAGACAAAGCGCGGGAGCAAGCGGGAAACGTCGGATTTCCGGCGTTATGTCTGACAAATGACCGGCACACCGCCGAAGCGGCGCCGGCCGGTCTTCCGAACAGCCGGAAAGCTCTAGTTCCCCGACACAGGGATTTTGAAAGGTTGCCGTTTGTCTTGGTGCAAGATTCTCCGTTCATTTGCGTGAAATCAGCGCAA
>NZ_VFWS01000186.1:0-7071 GCF_006443065.1 Mesorhizobium sp. B1-1-5
CTTCGGCACCGGCTCCGGAGCGCGCTGGCGGGCGGGAGGCGCTGCACTCACCGGCTGCGGAGCAGGTGCCTGTCTCGCCGGCGCCGGGGTGGGCTGAGGCGCACGCGGCTTTGCCACCGCGACAGGCTGCTGCGAACCGCCATCTCCGGTCAGCGCGGGACGGCGTGGCGCAGAAAGGCGGATGTCACGCTCGACGACGACATCGGTCGGGCCGCCGATCAAAAGCAGATGCTCGATGTCGTCGCGACGCACCAGGACAAGCCGGCGATGGCTGTCGACAGCGGTGGCATCCATCACGGCAAGCCGCGTCTTGCGGTTCCTGCCGCCGGCGACGAAGGTGCCGAACGTCAGGTTGCGGACCACCTTGATGGCGAGCAGGACGACAACCAGCATGATGAGAGCCGCTACCGTCCACAGGATTGCAGCGACATAACCCGGGCCCGCTACATTATCCAGCCACTGCATCGGTGCACCCCAATCGCCATCTTTTGAAGTCAGGGGACACTAGACCGTTGGGACCAGCGACCGCAAGTTCACATCACCCATCGTGAACAGTTTGAAACATGAATCGTTGATTTTATCGGACATTTGCCGCCGAGGCCTTTTCCGCTACAGGAGAATGTGATTCAACCGGCCGTCCGTGCCCGTCGGACACCGGAATCACGAGCAGGGGGACCATGGCCAAGGAAGCGCGCGGCGATTTCTATCCGGTGCCGATCGTCGACCAGAACACGCGTCCGGGCGCCGTCACCAGGCTCATCGTCTTCATCGTCGTCTTGACCGGCGCCGCGATCGTCTTCGGACTTTTCCGCGAGCGCCTCGGCGATCCTTTCCTGCTCGGCATGCTCGGCGTGCTCGCCATGATCGGCGTCGGCTTCCTGTTCGCGACCGCGATCGGCTTCGTGCAGATCGCACCGCGTTCGACCGGCGACGAATTGTCTAAAGCCTTCGTCGACTCCATGTCGCAGGGCCTGCTGGTCACCGATACCAAGGGCCGCGTCGTCTACGCCAACCGCGCCTATGCCGAGATGACGGGCGCTGCCTCGGCCGCCGATCTCAAGACCGTCGAAGGGCTGTTGTCGGATGTTCCCGAGGCCTCGATGACGATCTACCGGCTGGCGTCGGGCCTGCGCGACGGCCAGGCTGGCGACGGCGAGTTCCGGCTGGCGCAGTCGATCAAGCCGGGCGCCGAGCCGGGCGCGCGCTGGTACCGCGCCCGCGCCCGCGCCTTCAGCATGCCCGGGCAAAGATTGCCGATGCTGGCCTGGCAGCTCGCCGACATTTCGCAGGAACGGGCGGAGCAGGAACGTTTCTTCCTCGACCTGCAGAAAGCTATCGACCATCTAGACCATGCGCCGGCCGGATTCTTCTCGGCCGACCAGGAAGGCCGCGTCACCTATATCAACGCCACGCTCGCCGAGTGGCTGGGCATCGACCTTGCCTCCTTCACGCCGGGCGCCATCACGCTGCCGGAAATCATCGCCGGCGACGGCATGGCGCTGGTCCGCTCGGTCAAGGCCGACCCCGGTACCACCCGCAACGCCGTCATCGATCTCGATCTCACCACGATGAGCGGCCAGGCGCTGCCGGTGCGCTTCATGCATCGGGTTTCGGCAAGCCGCGAAGGCGTGAACGGCCCGACCCGCACGATCGTGCTCAACCGCACCCAGGGCGAGGACGCTTCCGCGGAGCTGCGGGCCTCCGAGGTTCGCTTCACCCGCTTCTTCAACTCGACGCCGATGGCCATTGCCGGCGTCGATGCGAGCGGACGCATCCTGCGCACCAACGCGCCGTTCCTGCAGCTGTTTTCGTCCGTGGTCGACCGCGACGCCGTCGACCGGCGGGTGCGGTTCGAGACCATCGTCCACGAGCGCGACCGGCCGGCATTCGCCGCCGCCTTCGAGAAGGCGCGGCAGCGGCAGGCCAATATCGAGCCGATCGATTCCGTCCTGCCCGGCAATGAGGAGCGCCACATCCGCTTCTACGTCAATGCCGTCGCCGACAGCGCGGGCAGCGAAGGCGCCGAGGAGGCTGCGATCGTCTATGCGGTAGAGACCACCGAGCAGAAGGCGCTCGAGGGCCAGATGGCGCAGAGCCAGAAGATGCAGGCAGTCGGCCAGCTCGCCGGCGGTATCGCGCACGACTTCAACAACGTGCTGACCGCCATCATCATGGCGTCCGACCTTCTCTTGACCAACCACCGGCCGTCGGACCCGTCCTTCCCCGACATCATGAATATCAAGCAGAACGCCAACCGGGCGGCCTCGCTCGTGCGGCAATTGCTCGCCTTCTCGCGCAAGCAGACGCTGCGGCCGGAAGTACTCAACCTGACCGATGTTCTGGCCGATCTCAGGATGCTGCTCGCGCGCCTCGTCGGCAACGACATCAAGCTTAAGATCGACCACGGCCGCGACCTGTGGCCGGTCAAGGTCGATATCGGCCAGTTCGAGCAGGTGGTGGTCAATCTCGCCGTCAATGCGCGCGACGCCATGCCGAGCGGCGGCGACCTCACCGTGCGCACCCGCAACGTCACCGCCGACGAGTGCAAATCCTTCGCCTACCGCGAATTGACGCCGGCCGACTACGTGCTCGTCGACGTCGAGGACACCGGCAGCGGCATTGAGCCCGACGTGCTGAAGAAGATCTTCGAGCCCTTCTTCACGACCAAAGAAGTGGGCAAGGGCACCGGCCTCGGCCTGTCGATGGTCTACGGCATCATCAAGCAGACCGGCGGCTTCATCTTCTGCGATTCCGAAGTCGGCAAGGGCACGGTGTTCCGTATCTTCCTGCCGCGCCACATCGCCGAGGTGAAGAAGCAGGCCGAGCCTGGCGAGGCGCCGTCGACAGCGGCGGCTGCTCCGGCCAAGACCGCCGACACCGCGAAAGATCTTTCCGGCTCGGCCACGGTGCTTCTGGTCGAGGACGAAGACGCCGTGCGCATGGGCGGTGTGCGGGCGCTGACCTCGCGCGGCTATACCGTGCACGAGGCGTCGTCCGGCGTCGAGGCGC
This sequence comes from Mesorhizobium sp. B1-1-5, assembly GCF_006443065.1. Lineage (NCBI taxonomy): Bacteria > Pseudomonadati > Pseudomonadota > Alphaproteobacteria > Hyphomicrobiales > Phyllobacteriaceae > Mesorhizobium > Mesorhizobium sp. B1-1-5. The sequence continues at coordinate 3,010 of NZ_VFWS01000186.1, forward strand.
TTGAAGTGTTCGAGGCGCTCGGCGGCAAGGTCGATATCGTGGTGTCCGACGTGGTGATGCCGGAGATGGACGGGCCGACATTGCTCGTCGAGCTGCGCAAACGCCAGCCTGACATCAAGTTCGTGTTCGTTTCGGGCTATGCCGAGGACGCGTTTGCGAAGAACCTGCCGGCCGAGGCGCATTTCGGCTTCCTGCCGAAACCGTTCTCGCTCAAGCAACTGGCGACGATCGTCAAGGACGTGCTGGAATCCTAGGGCGTTCAGCGCTTCCCTGGGTTGCCCTAAATAAGCCAGAGCTTGCGCATTGCGGCAGTCCTGCCATGATGGTCGCCGGATGGGTCTATCAGGGGTGATAGCGCGTGACGCCGCATATCGAGGCGGAGAGGGGGGACTATGCCGAAACGGCGCTCTTGCCGGGCGATCCCGAGCGCGCCCGATGGATGGCGGAAACCTTTCTCGAGGCGCCGCGTTGCGTCAACCGCCGAAGGGGCGCGCTGGGTTTCACCGGCAGGTTCCGCGGCAAGCCGGTCAGCATCCAGGCGACCGGGATAGGGGTGTCGTCTTTCCTGATTTATGCCTTTGAGCTGTTGGACCATTACGGCGTCAAAACGCTGATCCGCACCGGCACATGCGGCGGATTGTCGGAAGACGTACCCCTGCGCGGCGTTGTCATCTCCAGCGAAGTGCGGGCGGAGAGTGCAATCAGCGGACAGGTCTTCGGCCTTTACCAGCCGGCGGGACCGGACCAGGCGCTCCAGGCGCTGGCGCTGCGACGTGCGGCCGATCTCGGCATAGCCTGCCGCGCGGGTCTGACGATCTGCAGCGACCTGTTTCATCATCCCGACGGCCGCGCTCGGTTTGACGAGCCGATGGCGCTTGGGGCGTTGGCCGTCGATATGGAAACCAGCGCGCTCTATCGGATTGCGGCGCAGTTCGGCGCGCGAGCGCTGTCGCTGCTGACCGTCGTCGATCATGTCGCCACCGGTGAATTGACCGACTATTCGGAGCGCCAGGCGCTTTTCACAGACATGACCCGGCTGGCGCTCGAAGTCGCAGCCGAGAGCTAGATTTTAGGGCTATCTTTTGGTGCAGGTCGAAGCTGTGAAGGCGCCGTCCTGCTGTTTCATGATGATGTCGAACGAAGGACCGCTCGGGTCATCCAAGGTCGCCTGGGTCATCGAGATCGAATTGCCGCCGCTGGTGTAGCCGCCGAGCGGACCGAGCCAGGTGATCTCGCCATTGGGATTCATCTGGTAATTGTAAGGTGGCGGCGCGACGCCGAAGGTTACCGGGCCGCTGTAGAGGCTGCCCTTGATGGTGATGTCGCCGAGGTTGAGGAACAGGCCGAGCAGGTAGACCTCGCAGTGATAGACGCCATCAGGAAGCTTGCCGTCGGCGAAATCGGCGCGGGCGCCGCCGGCGGCGGACATAAGAAGCAGGAAACTCAGGATTGTTCGCAGGGCCATGACGTCGCTCGTTTGCACGGCGACCTTGCCCCATTTCGCCATGAGCCCGCAACAGGGCCGACGAAGCTATCCTTGCCCATGTGGTGAAATCATAGGCATTTTTACAATTTGGGCAAAATCTAGGCAGCGATGCGTAAACTTTTCTCAATCCTGCCGCGTTGCAGTAGAGGCGACAGTTGCGCGGCTATCGATAACCGACTGTAATCACTGCATTATCGCGAAATCAGTTCAGCGCATTCCTATCTGGCACGTCGCTTGCACCGCTAATATTGCGATGCAAAACAACCAGCTTGGGAGTGTGTCATATGAGGGGTAACTTCGCGAAAATAACAAAAATCCTGTCCGCCGCCGTCGTCGCGGCCGGTCTGCTGGCTTCAGCTTCCGCCAAGGCGGCTGAAGACACGATCAAGGTCGGTATCCTCCATTCGCTGTCGGGGACCATGGCGATTTCGGAGACGACGCTGAAAGACGTCATGCTGATGCTGATCGACGAGCAAAACGCCAAGGGCGGCCTGCTCGGCAAGAAACTGGAAGCCGTGGTCGTCGACCCTGCGTCCAACTGGCCGCTCTTCGCCGAAAAGGCGCGCGAGCTGATTTCCAAGGACAAGGTCGCCGCCGTGTTCGGCTGCTGGACCTCGGTGTCGCGCAAATCGGTGCTGCCGGTGTTCTCGGAACTCGACAACATCCTGTTCTACCCGGTCCAGTATGAGGGCGAGGAGAGCGAGCGCAACGTCTTCTACACCGGTGCGGCGCCGAACCAGCAGGCCATTCCGGCCGTCGATTACCTGATGAGCGCCGACGGCGGCTCGGTGAAGCGCTGGGTGCTTGAAGGCACCGACTATGTCTATCCTCGCACCACCAACAAGATCCTCGAAGCCTATCTCAAGTCGAAGGGCGTGCCGGCCGAGGACATCATGGTCAACTACACGCCGTTCGGCTTCTCCGACTGGCAGACCGAGGTCTCGGCGATCAAGAAATTCGGCTCGGCCGGCAAGAAGACGGCCGTGGTGTCGACCGTCAACGGCGACGCCAACGTGCCGTTCTACAAAGAGCTCGGCAACCAGGGCGTCAAGGCCGAGGACATTCCGGTCATGGCCTTCTCGGTCGGCGAGGAAGAATTGGCCGGTCTCGACACCGGGCCGCTGGTCGGCCATCTCGCCGCCTGGAACTACTTCGAAAGCATCGACACGCCGGCGAACAAGAAGTTCATCGACGAGTGGCACAAGTTCATCAAGAACGACAAGCGCACCACCAACGATCCGATGGAAGCCCACTATATCGGCTTCAACATGTGGGTGAAGGCGGTCGAGAAGGCCGGCACCACCGATCCGGACAAGGTCATCGATGCCATGGTCGGCGTTTCGGTGCCGAACCTGACCGGCGGCTACTCGACGATGATGCCGAACCACCACATCACCAAGCCGGTGCTGATCGGCGAGATCCAGGCCGACGGCCAGTTCGAGACCGTTTCGCAAACGCCCGGCCTCGTCATGGGCGACGAATGGTCCGACTACCTGCCGGATTCCAAGGACCTGATCTCGGATTGGCGCGCGCCTCTGTCCTGCGGCAACTTCAACGTCGCCACCGGAAAGTGCGGCGGCAAGGGCACCAACTGATCCCGGTCCGTTATCCCAGGTCTGTCGGATCGCGGAGTGGCCCCGCGATCCGAGACCGCAGCCCGGGCAGGTTCCTGACCCGCCCGGGCAAGATCCCGAAACCTAGTTTTGCGCAATTCCGGACGGAAAACCGCTTCACACTTTTCCTGGAATTGCTTGAGAAAGCTGCTTGAAGACGACAATGCTGCTGCTGCGCGCAATTGGTCTGATGTTGCTGCTGACGATGGCTGGACTGATGCCGTCGAAGGCGGCTGAGGCCGACCTTCGCGCATCGATCGGCAAATTCGCGGCTGCAACCGGCTTCTCGGCTACCGAGGCCGTCGTGCGCGAGCTTGCGGCGAGCGGCGATCCGGCGGTAGAGCGGCCGCTTTCGGCGCTGGCCGACGGCAATCTCTACATCCGCAAGGCCGATTCCCAGGTTTTTGTCGGCAAGGAGAGCGGCGACAACATCGAGCTGCTCGATCCGCTGAGCGGCGAGAACGCCGCCGAAGCGGCCAAGGCCGACCTCACCAAGATCAAGGTCAATAACGGGCTGCGCCGTGTCATCCGCGACGCGCTGGGCACGCTGACCTTACGCGCCAGGGACGCGAGCGTGCGTCTTGCCGCGGCAATGACGATGTTCAAGACTCCCGACGCGGCGAACATCGAGCCGCTGGATGCCGCAATCGCCGCCGAAATCGATCCCGGCGTCAGGGCCCTGTTCGAGCAGGCGCGCGCGGCGTCGGTTCTGGTTTCCGACAAGCCCGAAGCCGACAAGCTCGCAGCGATCTCGGTCGTCGCCGCCCGCGGCGACCGCGACGCGCTCTCGCTGCTCACCTCAGTTGAGGCGAACGCCCAGGGCGCGGTCAAGGAGGCGGCAACCGCCGCGATCGGCAAGATCGACGCGACGCTGGCCGTGTGGGATGCCGGCCAGAACATCTGGTACGGCATTTCGCTGGGATCGGTGCTGCTGCTTGCGGCGATCGGGCTTGCCATCACCTT
>NZ_VFWS01000187.1:0-6939 GCF_006443065.1 Mesorhizobium sp. B1-1-5
ATGTAGAGGCAGTTGAGCTTGTTGCCGCCGAACACGCAGTTGGCGGTCACTTCCGGCACCTTCACCTTGCCGATCAGCGTGCCGTCCGGATCGTAGCAATGGATGCCGTCGGCAGCACTTGTCCAGATGCGCCCGTCCGAATCGAGCCGGAAGCCGTCGAACAGGCCGGCGGTGCAGTCGGCGAAGACCTTGCCGCCGGAAACCTTCTTGCCGTGCTTGCCGACATTGAAGACGCGCATATGCGCGGGATTCTTCTCGCCATGTGTCCGGCCGGTATCGACGACATAAAGCAGGCTTTCGTCGAGCGAGAAGGCGAGCCCGTTGGGCCGCACCATGTCGGTGATGACGGCCTCGACATCGCCGGTCTCGGGATCGACGCGATAGACATTGCAGGCGCCGATCTCGCTTTCGGCCTTGTCGCCCTCATAGTCGGTGTCGATGCCGTAGCTCGGATCGGTGAACCAGATCGAGCCGTCGGAGCGCACCACCACGTCGTTGGGCGAGTTCAGCCGCTTGCCTTTCCATTTGTCGGCGATGGTGGTGACCGAGCCGTCGAACTCCGTCCGGCTGACGCGGCGGCCGGAATGCTCGCAGGTCACCAGCCGGCCCTGCCGGTCGACCGTGTTGCCGTTGGAATTGCCGGACGGCTGCCGGAACACGCTGACGCTGCCGTCGGTCTCGTCATAGCGCAGCATGCGGTTGTTCGGGATGTCGGACCAGACGACGTAGCGGCCGGCGGCGAACCAGGCCGGTCCTTCCGCCCAGCGGCATCCGGTGAACAACTTCTCCACCTGTGCGTTGCCGTTGAACAGGCGCGCGAAGCGCGGATCGAGAACTTCGTAATAGTTTGCGGCCGCCATCAATTTCCTCCCGGCATCACGTGACGGGCGGATCAAGCCAGCCCGCAGCCGTTCTGGCAAGACGGCAGGCCAGCAATTTGTATGACAAAAACGGATGAGAACTGCATGAAGCCGGACGACCCTGCATGGCCGCGCGCCGGATATCGGGCCTGTTAGCGCACAATTAACCGGCTATGCGCTGGCTGCAATGGTGCATTGCAACATCTTTCTTTTGCAATGCATCATTCCTATGTCATGCTGGCAATCGTCAGGGAGGAATAACGAAGAAGGAACCCTGTCATGTTCGACAATCTTGTCTCCCGCGCCCGCGCCACCATGGCCAAGCGCCGCCATTACAACCGCCTCGTCGCCGAAATCGAGAACCTGTCGAGCCGCGATCTCGCCGATCTGCGCGCCGACCGTTCCGAGATGCTCTACCAGATCCACAAGCAGATCTACGGCTGAGTCATTCCGGTCGAGGGGAATTCCCCCTCACCCGGATTGCCAACCGAATTGCGAAGGGCAATTCGGGGCAATCCGACCTCTCCCCAAGGGGAGAGGAGCAGGTATGCGCCGACGTCAACCTCTTCTCCCCTCGGGGAGAAGGTGGCCGCGAAGCGGCCGGATGAGGGGGCGCGTCAACCCGGCGCCGCCAGCGCCTTCTCGATCTGCGGCAACAGCAACGCACCCACCGAGTCGGGTGTCAGTGGCCCGACATGCTTGTAGGCAATCTTGCCGTCCTTGCCGATGACGAAGGTCTCCGGCACGCCATAGACGCCCCAGTCGATCGCCGCGCGCCCGGCCGGATCGGCGCCGATCGCCTGGTAGGGATTGCCGAGCTCGCCAAGGAAGCGGCGGGCGTTTTCCGGCTGGTCCTTGTAGTTCAGCGCCGCAAGCGTGAAGCGCTTGTCCTGCGACAGACCGAGCAGCACCGGATGCTCCTCGCGGCACGGCGCGCACCAGGACGCGAACACGTTGACCAGCGTCACCTTGCCGGCAAAGTCTTTTGACGCGAGCCCCGGCAGGCTCGTCCCTTCGAGCGGCGGCAAGTCGGTCTGCGGCGCCGGCAGGCCGATCAGCGCCGAGGGGATTTCCGAGGTGTCGCGGCCCGAGAGCAGTTGCGACAGGAACAGCCCCGCCAACCCCAGGAACACCAAGAGCGGCAGAAGCACGAACAGGCGGCGGCGCGGCGCTTCGGTTTCGAGGTTCATGGCTTGACGGCCTTGTCGGAACGCCGCCGCACCCCGGCCGCTTCCAGCGCCGCAAGCTCACGCCTGCGCGCCCGCTGGTCGAGCAGGACCCAGCCGATCAGCCCGGCGAGCACGACGGCGGTGATGGCATAGGCGGCGGTGACGAACAGGGCGTGCGCGCTCATAGCGACCGCTCCCTGCTCGTAGCCTTGTCAACCGTTTCGATCATGTCTTTCCATAACCCCGCGCTGGCCGGTCCGCAATTTGCCGCGGTGCCGCAGTGAAGGAACGTCCTCGCCGCCTCAATCCGTTCCGTGCCGCAACGCCAGCGCCGCCGCCAGTGGACCGAGCACCGCAAGAAACAGCGTGAGCGCGGCAAGGACGAGGAAAGGCTGCAGGAACGGCGCCGGATCGGCCACCGCGCCATAGCTCGCCGAAACGCCGAAGATCAGCACCGGAATGGTGAGCGGCAGCACCAGCACCGAAATAAGCAATCCGCCGCGCGGCAGCGCCACCGCCACCGCTGCGCCCGCCGCGCCGATGAAGGTGATGGCCGGCGTGCCGACGAGCAATGTGAGCGCCGTGGCGCCGATGCCCAGCGGCTCCATATTCATGAACAGGCCGAGCAGAGGTGCCGCGACCACCAGCGGCAGCACGCTGCCCGTCCAGTGCGCCAGGCATTTCGTCAGCACCGTCAGCGCCAGCATATGGCGGTCGTTGTTGAGGACAAGCAGATCGAGCGAGCCGTCCTCGCGGTCGGCCTGGAACAGCCGGTCGAGCCCGAGCAGGCAGGCAAGCAGCGCGGCAATCCACAGGATCGCCGGGCCGATGCGCGACAGGAGGTTGAGGTCGGGACCGACGCCGAACGGGATGGTGACGATGACGGCGAGGAAAAAAATCACGCCGATCAGCGCCCCGCCGCCGGCACGGATCGAGAGGCGGATGTCGCGGAGGAAAAGGGCTAGCATGATTTGCGATGCCCGCGCCCAGGCCCCCCTCTCTGGCCTGCCGGCCATCTCCCCCTCAAAGGGGGAGATTGGATGTCGCCTCGGCTTTCGCCAATCTCCAGCGTAGCAAGGCAAATGGGGCGCCTGAGCTGCTGATCTCCCCCTTTGAGGGGGAGATGGCCGGCAGGCCAGAGGGGGGGGCTTAGCGCTAACGTCAACCGGCTACCCTCATTTGCAGCTCGCGCGCCCCCTCCAGCCCCAGCGGCAGATGCGTGGCCGCCACCACGATCCCTCCATCCGCCAGATGCCCCCGCATCAGCCCCGCGAACCGCTCCTCCGAGGCCTTGTCCAATCCCGCCGTCGGCTCGTCGAGCAGCCAGACTGGCCGCCGGCTGACCAGAAGCTTGGCGATCGACGCGCGTCGCCTCTGCCCCGTCGACAGATAGCCGAAGGGCAGATGCCCGAGCCCGCCGAGCGCCACCGTCTCCAGCGCCTCTTCGACGTCCAGCCCCGGCTCGCCCTGGAAAGCGCGCCAGAAGCCGAGATTCTCCTCGACGCTGAGCGCCGTCTTCATTGCGTTGAGATGGCCGAGATAATGCGAAGCCGAGGCGACCGTCGGGAAAGCCTCGCCGCCGCCCTCGACAAGCACCTTGCCTCCGGCGGCCGGCAGCAGCCCGGCGACGATTCTCAGCAGTGTCGATTTGCCCGCGCCGTTCGGCCCGGTGACGATGAGCGCCTCGCCCTTTTCCAGCGTGAAGCCGGTGTTGGAGAAAACCGTCTCGCCGCCGCGCTCGCCGCCCAGATTTTCGGCGATCAGCCGCATCCTTGCCCGTCCCGAAAGCACCGTTGCGCGGCGCTCGCCGCCTCACGCAAATTCGTCTTTCGCCTGTCTAGAACTATTCCGGGAAATTCTCTATATGCGGTTCATCCGTGCCAGCGGTCGGCGCGGGATCAGAATTAGCGCCGAACCAGCGCACGCGCCGCCTTGAACGGCTCGGGTTGCTTGGGAGCGGACAGCGGAAATGGCCGTACCCGCACCTTTGCGCGTGATTGCATGCCAACGGCGTCCGTTCCCTTTCAGGCTGAACAGACAAGGACGGATCGCCGTGACGAAATCCCTCGACAGTTTCAATTGCCGCCGCACCCTGACCGCAGGTGGCGCGGACTATGTTTATTTCGACCTCGTTGAGGCCGAGAAGAACGGCCTCACCGGCATCGCCCGGCTGCCCTATTCGATGAAGGTGCTGCTGGAGAACCTGCTGCGCAACGAGGATGGCCGCTCGGTCACCAGGGAATCGATCCAGGCGGTCGCCGCCTGGCTGACCGACAAGGGCACCGCCGGCGTCGAGATCGCTTATCGCCCGGCCCGCGTGCTGATGCAGGATTTCACCGGCGTCCCGGCCGTCGTAGACCTCGCCGCCATGCGCGACGGCATCAAGGCGCTCGGCGGCGACCCGGAAAAGATCAATCCGCTGGTGCCGGTCGATCTCGTCATCGACCACTCCGTCATCGTCGACGAGTTCGGCACGCCGATGGCCTTCGCCCGCAATGTCGAGTTGGAATATGAGCGCAATGAGGAGCGCTACAAGTTCCTGAAATGGGGCCAGCAGGCCTTCCGCAACTTCCGCGTCGTGCCGCCCGGCACCGGCATCTGCCACCAGGTCAATCTCGAATATCTGGGACAGGTGGTGTGGACCAACGCCGAGGACGGCGAGACCGTCGCCTATCCGGACACCTGCGTCGGCACCGATTCGCACACGACCATGATCAACGGCCTCGGCGTTTTGGGCTGGGGCGTCGGCGGCATCGAGGCCGAGGCCGCGATGCTCGGCCAGCCGGTCTCCATGCTTTTGCCCGAGGTCATCGGCTTCCGCCTCACCGGCAGGCTCAAGGAAGGCGTCACCGCCACCGATCTCGTGCTCACCGTCACCCAGATGCTGCGCAAGAAGGGCGTCGTCGGCAAATTCGTCGAGTTCTTCGGCCCCGGCCTCTCCAACATGACGCTGGCCGACCGTGCCACCATTGGCAACATGGCGCCGGAATATGGCGCCACCTGCGGCTTCTTCCCGGTCGATTCGGAAACTATCCGCTATCTGACCATGTCCGGCCGCGAGGAGAACCGCATCGCCCTGGTCGAGGCCTATTCGAAAGCGCAAGGCATGTGGCGCGACACAGGCTCGGCCGACCCGGTCTTCACCGATCTGCTCGAGCTCGACCTCGGCGACGTGGTGCCGTCGATGGCCGGCCCGAAGCGTCCCGAGGGCCGCGTCGCCCTGCAAGACATCCCCGCCGGCTTCGCCAAGGCGATGGAGACCGAATACAAGAAGGCCGCCGAGATCTCGAAGCGCTACGCCGTCGAGGGCACCGATCACGATCTCGGCCATGGCGACGTCGTCATCGCCGCCATAACGTCCTGCACAAACACCTCTAACCCGAGCGTGCTGATCGGCGCAGGCCTCTTGGCCCGCAACGCCAACCGGCGCGGCCTGAAGCAGAAGCCGTGGGTGAAAACCTCGCTCGCACCGGGCAGCCAGGTGGTGGCCGAATATCTCGAAAAGTCCGGCCTGCAGAAGGAGCTCGACCAGATCGGTTTCAACCTGGTCGGCTTCGGCTGCACCACCTGCATCGGCAATTCCGGCCCGCTGCCGGCGCCGATCTCGAAGACCATCAACGATAAGGGTCTGATCGCCGCCGCGGTCTTGTCCGGCAACCGCAACTTCGAAGGCCGCGTCTCGCCGGACGTGCAGGCGAACTACCTCGCCTCGCCGCCGCTGGTAGTCGCGCATGCGCTGGCCGGCACGGTGACCAGGGATCTGACGACCGAGCCGCTCGGCGAAGGCAGCGACGGCAAGCCTGTCTATCTCAAGGACATCTGGCCGACATCGGCCGAGATCCAGGAGTTCATCGAGAAGAACGTCACCCGCGAGCTGTTCGCCCGCAAATATGCCGACGTCTTCAAGGGCGACGCCTATTGGCAGAAGGTCAAGGTGCCGGAAGGCCAGACTTACGCCTGGGACGACCACTCGACCTATGTGCAGAACCCGCCCTATTTCGCCGGCATGGGCCGCGCCTTCGGCAAGATCGGCGACATCAAGGGCGCGCGCGTGCTCGGTCTCTTCGGTGACAAGATCACCACCGACCACATCTCGCCGGCCGGTTCGATCAAGGCCGCTTCGCCGGCCGGCAAGTATCTCACCGAGCATGGCGTCGGCGTCGCCGACTTCAACCAGTACGGCACGCGGCGCGGCAATCATGAGGTGATGATGCGCGGCACCTTCGCCAACATCCGCATCCGCAACCACATGCTGGGCGAGAACGGACGCGAAGGCGGCTACACGATCCACTATCCTTCGAAGGAGGAGATGTCGATCTACGATGCCGCCATGGAATACAAGCAGGAAGGCGTGCCGCTGGTGATCTTCGCCGGCGTCGAATACGGCAACGGCTCCTCGCGCGACTGGGCGGCCAAGGGAACGAATCTCCTTGGTGTCCGCGCGGTCATCGCCCAGTCCTTCGAGCGCATCCACCGCTCCAACCTGGTCGGCATGGGCGTCATCCCGTTCGTCTTCGAGGACGGCACCTCATGGGCCTCCCTCAATTTGAAGGGCGACGAGCTGGTCGAGATCGACGGCCTGGACACGATCAAGCCGCGCCAGAAGATGGTCGCCAAGGTGACCTTCGGCGACGGCACGGTGAAGAACGTGCCGATCGTCTGCCGCATCGATACGCTGGACGAGCTCGACTACTTCAAGAACGGCGGCATCTTGCAATACGTGCTGCGCGATCTCGCTGCTTAACAGCAGCAAGGGAGTAGGGGAGTAAGGGAATAGGGGAGTAGGGCAGGTTGCCCGCTCGATCTGCTTCCCCTACTCCCCTACTCCCCTACTCCCTTACTCCCCTACTCCCTACTGCCCTACCTTTCCCAAACCGCGCCGTCGCCGCCAGCAGCACGGCCAGCATCAG
>NZ_VFWS01000188.1:0-6696 GCF_006443065.1 Mesorhizobium sp. B1-1-5
GGATTGCCCCGAATTGCCCTTCGCAATTCGGCTGGCAATCCGGGTGAGGGGGAGCGCCGTCGACGCTATGCTGCCGTCCCGCCCCTGTTCCAGCCGCGTCCGCGATCTCCGAACATCACATAACCGCTGTCCGTCACCGCTACCGTGTCCTCCAGCTTGATGAAGCCGCGTGTCGGATGAAGCATGGTGGTCTCGACCGACAGCACCATGTTCTTCTCCAGCGGCTTGGCCGCATAAGTACCCTCATAGGCGACCGGGTGATTGGTCATCAGGAACGGCGCCTCATGCGTGATCAACCCCATGCCGTGCGCGAAGAAATCCGTATAGGCCGCAACCTTGGAAGCCTTCAGCACACTCTCCGCATGCGCGATCATGTCGCCGCCAACCGTGCCCGCCTTCACCTTGGAAAAAGCGGCCTGCTGCACCGCTTCGACTTCGGCCAGAAGATCCTGCAGCTCGGCATCCGGTTCGCCAAGCACACCCATGCGGCAGAGGTCGCCGATATAGCCGTGATAGTTGCCGCCGGAATCGATCGACATCACTTCGCCCTTCTTCCAGGCCTGGCTGGACGCCGCGCGGTTGTGGCTGGAACCCAGCGTCAGCAGGCAGTATTCGAAATGCGCGCCACGATTGGTCTCCTCGCGCCGGAGCCGCTCGATGATGTCGGTCTTGCTCGTGCCCTCGCGCGCCCAGCCAATCGTCGCCAGCATGGAATCGGTTATCAGTTCGGAAGCGATGCGCAGTTGTTCCAGCTCAGCCTCGGTCTTGATGGCGCGCATACGCTCCAGCATGTCGGTCGCGTCGATCAGCTTTGCATCCGGCAGCGCCTTGCGGATCAGCGTGTAGGCATCCGACGGCAGGAAACCCGGCTCGATGCCGATGCGCGCCGCCGTCTTGCCGATTATTTTGACATGCTCCACCGCCAGATTGGCGGCATCGAGCGTGCCCCAGCAGGCGGCGTGCAAGGTCGGCGTCCAGAATGGATGGTTCTGGTGCTCGCCGCCTTCCATCTTGTTGCCGATATAGGCGGCATGTTCCGGCCCGCCCTTCTCGTAAAGGACGATCGGCAAATAGCGGCTGTGACCGATGGCGTCCATCGCCGCGAAGAAGATGAACTTGTAGCCGCCGAGCAGATATTGCGTGTTGTGCTTGGACGTGGCGAACAGCACGTCGATACCGGCCTCTTCCATCAGCCGGTCCACCCGCGCCTGGTCGAACGGGACATTGCTGACCTCGGTTTTGCCCGGAGCGATGTTCATCTGCCTCTCCCTATTTTTCATCGGCCGCAGGAGCGCCGAACGTCATGATGTATGGCTGTTGGCTAAATCTGCATCCTTTTGGCCGCTCTGGTCCAGCCAGAATTGATCACTTCGCGCCAAAGGCAGGCTTCTAATCCAAATCCCGATCCCATCGCTCCGTAATCTGGTCCTGCCAGATAAGAGCATGAGAGCCTCTTTCGGCTGGCTGGTCCAGCGGACGGAAATTTCAAAGCCAAGCCATGATGCGCCAAATCCGTCTCTGGCGAAACCTTTGCCAAGGGCCATAATCACCGGATTGCCGCGCCTGTCACGGCGCGAAGAGGGGAGTTTGAGCGATGTCCGATTTGACGATTTCACGCCGCAGCCTGCTGGCCGGCTCGGCGCTGCTGCTGGCCTCGACCGCGCTGCCGACCATCGGCTTCGCGCAGACGCCGAAGAAGGGTGGCCGCCTCGTGCTGGCTGCCGATTCCGAACCGCGCAACCTCAACCCCGCTATCGTCGCTTCCAACGGCGTCTTCTTCATCTCCAGCAAGATCGTCGAGACCCTGGCCGAAGCCTCCTTCGACGGCAAAGACGGCCTTCAGCCGCGCCTGGCGCTTTCCTGGGAAGGCGCGGCGGACGGCCTGTCGGTGACCTTCAAGTTGCGCGACGGCATCAAATGGCATGACGGCAAGCCTTTCACCTCCGCCGACGTCGCCTTCTCGGCGCTGCAGATCTGGAAGCCGCTGCAGAATCTCGGCCGCACCGTGTTCAAGGACCTGGCCGCCGTCGACACGCCGGACGATCTCACCGCGATCTTCAAATTCGCCAAGCCGACGCCGTTCCAGCTGATCCGCAATGCGCTGCCGGCGCTGTCGAGCGTCGTGCCGAAGCACCTCTATGAGGTGGGCAAGATCGAGGACAACCCCGCCAACAACGCGCCGGTCGGCACCGGTCCGTTCAAATTCGCCGAGTACAAGGCCGGCCAGTATTACCGGCTGACCCGGAACGACGCCTATTGGGGCAAGGACGAGCCCTATCTCGACGAGATCGTCTATCAGGTGCTGCCGGACCGCACCTCGGCCGCGGCCGCGCTGGAAGCCGAAGAGATCCAGCTCGCCGCCTTCTCCGCCGTCCCGCTCGCCGACCTCGACCGCATCTCCAAGGTGCCAGGCCTGAAGGTCATCACCAAGGGCTATGAGGGGCTGACCTACCAGCTCGTCGTCGAGATCAACCACCGCCGCAAGGAACTGGCCGATCTGAAAGTGCGGCAGGCGATCGCGCATGCCATCGACAAGGATTTCGTCATCAAGACGATCTTCCTCGGCTACGCCGCGACCGCAACCGGCCCGGTGCCGAAGAACGATCCGCAATTCTACACCGCCGACGTGCCGACCTATCCTTTCGATGTCGCCAAGGCCAATGCTCTGCTGGATGAAGCCGGCTACAAGCGCGCCGACGACGGCAAGCGCTTCGCGCTGAAGCTGCTGCCGGCGCCTTACTTCAACGAGACGAAGCAGTTCGGCGATTATCTGCGCCAGGCGCTCGCCGCGATCGGCATCGACGCCGAGATCGTCAACAACGACTCCGCCGCGCACATCAAGGCCGTCTACACCGATCACGCCTTCGACCTCGCCGTCGGTCCGCCGGTGTTCCGCGGCGACCCGGCAATCTCGACCACCATCCTGGTGCAGAGCGGCATTCCCGACGGCGTGCCGTTCTCCAACCAGGGCGGCTACAAGAACGCCGACCTCGACGCGCTGATCGCGAAAGCATCGGAGACGCTGGATACAGCGGCCCGAACCGAGCTTTACAAGGAGTTCCAGAAGAAGGTAGCGGCCGATTTGCCGCTGATCAATGTGGCGGAGTGGAGCTTCATTTCCGTCGCCCGCGACACGGTCGGCAACATCGCCAACAACCCGCGCTGGGCAGTATCGAACTGGGCGGACACCTATTTGGCGGGCTAACGTTTTCCCAAGGCTTGCACATCGCTTGATCGGGTGCTCAGCTTCCACGGTGAGAGTTCCTTCGCGCCCCCCTCTGTCCTGCCGGACATCTCCCCCACAAGGGGGGAGATTGGCGGCTTCCGCGCCCCGCTCAATCCTGCAGCATCTGCGGTTGGCGAAAGCCGGCGAGACAGCTGATCTCCCCCCTCGTGGGGGAGATGTCCGGCAGGACAGAGGGGGGCGCGAAGGAACTCTCACCGTGGAAGCTGAGCACCCGATCAAGCGATGTGCAAGCCTTGGGAAAACGTTAGCCCGCCAAATAGGTGTCCGCCCAGTTCGATACTGCCCAGCGCGGGTTGTTGGCGATGTTGCCGACCGTGTCGCGGGCGACGGAAATGAAGCTCCACTCCGCCACATTGATCAGCGGCAAATCGGCCGCTACCTTCTTCTGGAACTCCTTGTAAAGCTCGGTTCGGGCCGCTGTATCCAGCGTCTCCGATGCTTTCGCGATCAGCGCGTCGAGGTCGGCGTTCTTGTAGCCGCCCTGGTTGGAGAACGGCACGCCGTCGGGAATGCCGCTCTGCACCAGGATGGTGGTCGAGATTGCCGGGTCGCCGCGGAACACCGGCGGACCGACGGCGAGGTCGAAGGCGTGATCGGTGTAGACGGCCTTGATGTGCGCGGCGGAGTCGTTGTTGACGATCTCGGCGTCGATGCCGATCGCGGCGAGCGCCTGGCGCAGATAATCGCCGAACTGCTTCGTCTCGTTGAAGTAAGGCGCCGGCAGCAGCTTCAGCGCGAAGCGCTTGCCGTCGTCGGCGCGCTTGTAGCCGGCTTCATCCAGCAGCGCATTGGCCTTGGCGACATCGAAAGGATAGGTCGGCACGTCGGCGGTGTAGAATTGCGGATCGTTCTTCGGCACCGGGCCGGTTGCGGTCGCGGCGTAGCCGAGGAAGATCGTCTTGATGACGAAATCCTTGTCGATGGCATGCGCGATCGCCTGCCGCACTTTCAGATCGGCCAGTTCCTTGCGGCGGTGGTTGATCTCGACGACGAGCTGGTAGGTCAGCCCCTCATAGCCCTTGGTGATGACCTTCAGGCCTGGCACCTTGGAGATGCGGTCGAGGTCGGCGAGCGGGACGGCGGAGAAGGCGGCGAGCTGGATCTCTTCGGCTTCCAGCGCGGCCGCGGCCGAGGTGCGGTCCGGCAGCACCTGATAGACGATCTCGTCGAGATAGGGCTCGTCCTTGCCCCAATAGGCGTCGTTCCGGGTCAGCCGGTAATACTGGCCGGCCTTGTACTCGGCGAATTTGAACGGACCGGTGCCGACCGGCGCGTTGTTGGCGGGGTTGTCCTCGATCTTGCCCACCTCATAGAGGTGCTTCGGCACGACGCTCGACAGCGCCGGCAGCGCATTGCGGATCAGCTGGAACGGCGTCGGCTTGGCGAATTTGAAGATCGCGGTGAGATCGTCCGGCGTGTCGACGGCGGCCAGGTCCTTGAACACGGTGCGGCCGAGATTCTGCAGCGGCTTCCAGATCTGCAGCGCCGAGAAGGCGACGTCGGCGGAGGTGAAAGGCTTGCCGTCATGCCATTTGATGCCGTCGCGCAACTTGAAGGTCACCGACAGGCCGTCCGCCGCGCCTTCCCAGGAAAGCGCCAGGCGCGGCTGAAGGCCGTCTTTGCCGTCGAAGGAGGCTTCGGCCAGGGTCTCGACGATCTTGCTGGAGATGAAGAAGACGCCGTTGGAAGCGACGATAGCGGGGTTGAGGTTGCGCGGTTCGGAATCGGCAGCCAGCACGAGGCGGCCACCCTTCTTCGGCGTCTGCGCGAAGCCGATGGTCGGCAGCGCGGTCGAGGCCAGCAGCAGCGCCGAGCCGGCCAGCAGGCTGCGGCGTGAAATCGTCAAATCGGACATCGCTCAAACTCCCCTCTTCGCGCCGTGACAGGCGCGGCAATCCGGTGATTATGGCCCTTGGCAAAGGTTTCGCCAGAGACGGATTTGGCGCATCATGGCTTGGCTTTGAAATTTCCGTCCGCTGGACCAGCCAGCCGAAAGAGGCTCTCATGCTCTTATCTGGCAGGACCAGATTACGGAGCGATGGGATCGGGATTTGGATTAGAAGCCTGCCTTTGGCGCGAAGTGATCAATTCTGGCTGGACCAGAGCGGCCAAAAGGATGCAGATTTAGCCAACAGCCATACATCATGACGTTCGGCGCTCCTGCGGCCGATGAAAAATAGGGAGAGGCAGATGAACATCGCTCCGGGCAAAACCGAGGTCAGCAATGTCCCGTTCGACCAGGCGCGGGTGGACCGGCTGATGGAAGAGGCCGGTATCGACGTGCTGTTCGCCACGTCCAAGCACAACACGCAATATCTGCTCGGCGGCTACAAGTTCATCTTCTTCGCGGCGATGGACGCCATCGGTCACAGCCGCTATTTGCCGATCGTCCTTTACGAGAAGGGCGGGCCGGAACATGCCGCCTATATCGGCAACAAGATGGAAGGCGGCGAGCACCAGAACCATCCATTCTGGACGCCGACCTTGCACGCCGCCTGCTGGGGCACGCTCGATGCCGCCAATCTGGCGGTGGAGCATGTCAAAATAATCGGCAAGACGGCGGCGCGCATCGGCATCGAGCCGGGTTTCCTGCCGTCGGATGCCTACACGCTGATCCGCAAGGCGCTGCCGGATGCAAAGCTGATCGACGCGACCGACATGCTGGAGCGTATGCGCGCCATCAAGACCGAGGCTGAGCTGGAACAACTGCGCATCGCTTCCGAACTGATAACCGATTCCATGCTGGCGACGATTGGCTGGGCGCGCGAGGGCACGAGCAAGACCGACATCATCGAGCGGCTCCGGCGCGAGGAGACCAATCGTGGCGCGCATTTCGAATACTGCCTGCTGACGCTGGGTTCCAGCCACAACCGCGCGGCGTCCAGCCAGGCCTGGAAGAAGGGCGAAGTGATGTCGATCGATTCCGGCGGCAACTATCACGGCTATATCGGCGACCTCTGCCGCATGGGTGTGCTTGGCGAACCGGATGCCGAGCTGCAGGATCTTCTGGCCGAAGTCGAAGCGGTGCAGCAGGCCGCTTTTTCCAAGGTGAAGGCGGGCACGGTTGGCGGCGACATGATCGCGCATGCGGAGAGTGTGCTGAAGGCTTCCAAGGTTGCGGCCTATACGGATTTCTTCGCGCACGGCATGGGGTTGATCACGCATGAGGCGCCGTTCCTGATGACCAATCACCCGGTCGCCTATGAGGGTACTTATGCGGCCAAGCCGCTGGAGAAGAACATGGTGCTGTCGGTCGAGACCACCATGCTTCATCCGACACGCGGCTTCATCAAGCTGGAGGACACGGTAGCGGTGACGGACAGCGGTTATGTGATGTTCGGAGATCGCGGACGCGGCTGGAACAGGGGCGGGACGGCAGCATAGCGTCGACGGCGCTCCCCCTCACCCGGATTGCCAGCCGAATTGCGAAGGGCAATTCGGGGCAATCC
>NZ_VFWS01000189.1:0-6515 GCF_006443065.1 Mesorhizobium sp. B1-1-5
CCCAGCTTTATCAGCAGTCCTGCGCCAAGGCCGGCATCAAGATAGAGATCAAGCGCGAGCCGGGCGACGGCTACTGGTCGGAAGTGTGGAACAAGCAGCCCTTCTCGCTCTCCTACTGGGGCGGCCGGCCGACGCAGGGCCAGATGTATTCCACCGGCTATCTGTCGACCGCCGACTGGAACGACACGCGCTTCAAGCGGCCCGAATTCGACAAGATGCTCTATACGGCGCGCGCCGAGCTGGACCAGGCCAAGCGCAAGACGATCTATCGCGACATGGCAATGCTGATGCGCGACGAAGGCGGCCTGATCGTGCCGTTCTTCAACCAGTTCGTCGACGCCGCCAACACCAAGAAGATCGGCGGCTGGGTGAAGAACCCGAATGGCGAGATGATGGACGGCTATGCGCTCAACGAGTGCTGGCTGAACGCCTGATATCAAGCTATCCAAAGCAGCGCCGCGTGTCCACGCGACACGCGGCGCTTCTGTTTTCGATGCATGAGAACCGCCGTGGCGCTCAAATCCAAACTGCTGCTCATCATCCTCGACGGCGTGCCCTACCGGAACTGGCGCCGGTTGATGGGCAATCTCGAAGGCTGGGCGCAGTCGGGCGAGGCGCAGGTGTGGAAGATGCGCTCGGTGCTGCCGTCGACCTCCGCCTGCTGCTACGCCTCGATCCACACCGGTGTTTCGCCGCAGATACATGGCATCCTTGCCAACGAGAACCGCTTTCGCGTCACCCAGCCGGACATCTTCTCGGAAGTGAGCAAGGCCGGCGGCAAGACGGGCGCGGTGACCCATTCCTACTGGTCGGAATTCTTCCGTTCGCATCCGTTCGATCTTGTCGAGGACATGGAATTCGATGAGCCAGGCGGGCCGATCACGCATGGCCGCTTCCACACCATGACCGGCTACAATCTCAAGAACCAGATGACGCCAAGCGACGTCGACCTGTTCGCGACGCTGACGATGCTGACCAAACGCCACGGCATCGACTACGGCATCGTCCACACCTGCACGCTGGACTCGATGGGCCATCGCTTTGGCCATGACTGCCACGAGATGGATCATGCCTGCTACGCGATGGACGCGATGTTGGCAGCCTTCCTGCCGCAATGGCGCGTAGCCGGCTATGAGGTGATCGTGACGGCCGACCACGGCCAGACCGACCGCGGCCACCATGGCGGCCATGACGACGAGATGCAGGATTTCGCGCTCTATTATTTCGGACCTGCGAAGGGGCCCGAGGCCGACACGCTGCTCGACCAGCTGCAGCTCGCGCCGACAGTGCTGAGCCGGCTTGGCGTGACGATACCGGAGACGATGAAGGCGAAGGTGTTTTTGGGGTAAGCGCCACCTCTCCCTTCTCCCCTTGTGGGAGAAGGTGGATCGGCGCGTTAGCGCCGAGACGGATGAGGGGTGTTCCAGCGGAGTGAGACGCTGGCATTCCCTGGAGCACCCCTCATCCGGCCGCTTCGCGGCCACCTTCTCCCACAAGGGGAGAAGGAGAAACCCTGCCCTCTGGCAACGCTCACTTTCTTCAGTTAGCCTCCAAAGAATCCTTGGCGGAGGGTGAACCTTTTTGGACCGATCAGCGACAGAGCTTCGAGGAGCCAGGCGGCTCAACCGGCCATGAATGCGGCGACGGAAACCGACCGCGCGCTTGTGGACCGGGTCGCGAAGGGCGACCGGGCCGCCGTCCGGCTCCTGTTCATGCGTCACCACGCGCGGATCTACCGCTTCGTGGCGCGCCAGACGGGATCGGAAATGATGGCCGACGATATCACGAACGAGGTCTTTCTGGAGCTGTGGAAACAGGCGCCCAGTTTCGAGGGGCGCTCTGAAGTTTCCACATGGCTGCTCGGCATCGCCCGCTTCAAGGGGCTGTCGATGCTGCGCAAGAAGAAGGAAGACTGGATCGACGACGACGACGCGGCGCAAGTTCCCGACGGCGCCGACACGCCGGAAGTCGTGACCATGAAGGAAGACAAGGCCGCCGCCTTGCGCCGCTTCGTCGATGCCCTGCCGGAAGAACACCGCGCGGTGATCGACCTTGCCTATTATCACGGCCAGTCGGTGACCGAGATCGGCGAGGTGCTCGACATCCCGGTCGCGACCGTCAAGACCAGGATGTTCTACGCCCGCAAGAAACTTGGCGAAGCCCTCAAGGCCGCCGGTTACGACAGGGGTTGGCCATGAGCGCCGCTGAAAAGATGTCGCGTCGCGACGAGATGGAAACGCTGCTGCCGTTTTACCTGAACGGCTCGCTGGAGGGCGCCGAGCTGGAGGCCGTCGAGGAGTGGCTGGCCACCGATCCGGCGGCGATGAATGCGCTTGGCGAAGCGGAGGCCGAGTTCTCCGGCACCGCGGCCGCCAACGAGGCGATCCGGCCGCCCGCCGACGCGTTCTCCCGCTTCTCCAAGGCGCTGGACGCCGAAGCCGGTCCGGTGCGCACGCCCGGCCAATCCTGGCTGGCAAGAGTCTTCGGCCGGGTGACGGCAATGCCTGCCGGTGTCGCCTGGGCGGCTGCCGCGGCGCTGCTTGCGCTGGTCATCGTGCAGGCCTTTGAGCAGCCGGGCGGCAAGGGCACCGACTTCGAAGTGGCCGGTGCCCAGGATGATCTGGCGAAGCTGCCTTTCGCGCTGGTCAAGTTCAAGCCGGATGCGAAGATGGCCGATATCGCCGCCTTCCTCGGCCAGAACGGGTTGAAGATCGCCGGCGGCCCGACCGCCGACGGCGTGTTCCACCTGACGATCCCGGCCAACACGGCGGCCGATTACGACAAGCTCGTCGGCCTCATTGCCGCCCAGCCTTTCGCGGAGGCTGTGGTGCAGGGAAGGAAACCGGCCGATGGCGGCTAAGGCGGTCATTCTGCATGCGGCGCTCCTTGCGGCGGCGGCATTTGTCGCCGCGCCTGCCTCCGCGCAGACCAACGATCCGAACCTGACGCAAAAGCAGCTCGATTGCCTGGACCGCACGACGGCGGCCGGCGGCGGCTGCGACAAGGACGGCGGCGCCAGGAATAGCGACGCGACGCCGGGCACGGCCACGGGCGGCGCGGTGTTCCTGCCGGCGCTGATCGTCGACCTGTTCCCGAATCCGCCGGCGGGCGCCGCCCCGCAGACGCCGGCGAACGAAACGTCGTCATCGAACGGTTCCAGCAACACGCCGCCACCCTCTCCGACGCCGAGCGGGCCCGTCACGGTGCCGCAGGGCCTCAACCTTGCCGAACCGCCGCGCGCGATCAGCGGCGAATTCGTGCCCGACGAGGTGCTGGTGACGGTCGACGGCGATGCCGGCGTGGTGCAGCAGATCGCCAATTCCTTCGGCCTGCAGGTGCGCTCGCAGCGCCAGTCGCTGCTGCTCGGCACCACTTTGGTGCGCTTCGGCATCACCGACGGGCGACCGGTCGGCGTGGTGCTGGCGCAGCTTGCGGCCGACGGGCGCACGCAGCGGCGCGAGCCCAACCATATCTATTCGCTGCAGCAGGCGGCGGGCATCGTCAACTACGCCTTCGAGCGTATCGCGCTCGATGCCAAGCAGGCGAGCGGCGAAAATGTGCGGGTCGCCGTCATCGACACCGGCATCGACGACACCAACCCGGCGCTCGCCGGCGTCATCGCCGGCCAATACGATGCCATGCCCAACGTGCCGATCGAGAAGCGCGACCACGGCACCTCGGTCGATGGCCTGATTGCCGGCGTCGGTCCGCTGGAAGGCATGGCGCCGGGCGCCAAAATCTACCACGCCCGCGCCTTCGAAGGCGGCAAGTCGACCATGGACGTCATCCTGTCGGCGCTCGACTGGGCTGCCGAGCAGAATGTGCGCATCATCAATATGAGCTTCGTCGGGCCGAAGAATGACCTGCTCGGCACCGCCTGCCGCAATGCGCGGGCGGCGGGCATCGCGCTGGTGGCAGCAGCCGGCAACAATGGACCGAAAGCGCCTTATGGCTATCCGGCCGCCTTCGACGGCGTGATCGCCGTGACCGCCACCGACGCCAAGGACGGGCTGATGCCGCAGGCCAATCGCGGCGCCTATGTCTTCATCTCGGCGCCGGGCGTCGAAATGGTGGCACCGAGCGGCGCGGGGTCGGACGTGGTGACCGGCACCTCCTTCGCCGCCGCGATCGTGTCTGGCGCCATCGCCAACCTGATCCACGCCGCGCCCGATCGCTCTGCCGACGACATCGAGAAGGCGCTGGCGGCCACGGCCAAGGATCTTGGCCCGAAGGGGCGCGACAATGACTTCGGCTATGGGCTGCTGGACATCACGGCGGCTGGAGCGGCGAAGGAGTGAGTCTCGTGTTCGAAACTCATGCCCCGATGCTTTCGTGTCCAAACTCAATCAAGTGGTTATAGCCATGGCCGCGATGAGCGGAGCCGGCCATTCGACAAATACGCACGAACATCTTGGTTTTCGCAAATGACAGCCGATCTTCCCGAACTTCGGGGCGCTCGCCTCATCCTTCGCAGACCAATTCCCCAAGATGTGGAAACGCGGCTAGCGCTCGGTCGGCATCGCGAGATCGTTGAAGCCTACGGTGGGATATTCGACCCTAGCACAATCTTTACCCGAGCCGATGCCGAAGCAGCCATTCGCTTCATCGAGCAACAGGACTATGCATGGGTGATCGATGCAGGTTGCTTTGTCGGTCATGTGCGCCTTCACAGCATAGACTGGCACGATAAGAGGGCGGCCTTGGCCATCGGCATCGACGATCAAGCATATCTCGGCAAGGGGTATGGTACCGAAGCGATCAGGCTCGTCCTCGGTTACGCGTTTGGTCTTGGCCTGCACCGCATTTCCCTAAGAGTCTTATCGTGCAATTCCCGCGCGATCGCTTGCTATCGCAAGTGCGGATTTGTGGAGGAGGGACGTGAGCGCGAAGCCGCATTGGTCAGCGGGGCTTGGCAGGACGACATCATTATGGGGCTGCTGGACAGAGAATTTGGTCCGATCTGATGATCAACCTAGTTCCCTGGCACAGGGATTTTGAAAGGTTGCCGTTTGTCTTGGCGCAAGATTTTCCGTTCATGTCCGTGAAATCAGCGCAAACGCCGGGGGATTGGTTGCGGCCGCCCCAACATCGTCATTCCAGGGCGGAGCAAGGAGCGAAGCGACGCGCGCAGACCATAGAATGCCGTGACTTGGAAGCTCCGCCACGGTGCTGAATTTTGCTCCCTTGCACGCCTTGGCGAAGGCAACGGCATGGATTCCAGGGTCTTCGCGACGGAGCTTCGCTCCTGCTCCGCCCTGGAATGACGATCGCGATGGCGTTTTCGGCCAATCTCCAACGCGTGCCACCTGCCAACGCAAACAGAGCCGACCGGTCAAAATCTCAGTGCAGTGCCACTATGTGCAGTGGCACTAATTGCTTCAGAAGAATTGTGGTTCACCTATCCCGGCGTCGCCATCCAGCCGCCTTTGACGGCGGATCGCGATGACCGCGATCGACCAATTGTCCATCGGATGACGATCAAGAATGGATTTCGGCCACTTAAAGCGCCGGACCCAACCGTACCGGGCTTCCATCGTAGAAACGCGACAGTCGAAAACGGCGGAGATCGTGCCCGGGTTCATTTCCCTGGATCAGGTCTGAGACGACGCGGCCGATGCCAGGTCCGATACCGAATCCGTGGCCGCTCATGCCCGTCGCGACGAAAAGACCGCCGACCGCCTGGACCCGATCCACGACGGGGACGACGTCGGGCATGGCGTCGATCATGCCGCCCCAGCCGGCCTTCAGGCGAACCGTCTCGAACCGGGGGAAAAGCTGTTTGAAATTGCGCTCGATCGAGCGAAGCTTTGCCGGCTCAGGGGCTGGGTTGAGCACGCGCATTCTTTCGAAAGGGCTTGCGGAATCCGGCGCCCAGTCGCGCGGGGTCGACCAGCCATCCGGGTAGCCCGACGGAGCGAACGGGAAATAGCGCGTTCCGAACGGATTGTCCCTAAGGGCGGGAATATACTTGGTGAAGTGCCGGAATGCGTCTGGCCCTAGATAGAGCAAGTGGCTGCCGCCTGCGGCGAGCGTGTATCCGCCATCCTGCCTGCGCCGGAAAGCGATGTGGTCGTCGGCGGCCGCGCCTCGATAGACCTCAGGCATGGGTTCCGTGGCAGCTGTAGTTACCCGGACGCTGAGCTGGGGGATGGACACGCCGTGCCTCGCCAGGAACAGGGAAGACCAGGCGCCGCCCGCGACCAGCACGGTTGAGGTCTCGATATATCCCGCCTCGGTCCAAACGCCCTTGATCCTGCCGGCTGCGATTTCGAGGGTGCGCGCGGCGCAATTCTCGACGATCCTGGCGCCTTTTCGCACGGCAAGCCTGGCCAGCGCAGGCACCGCCAACCAAGGCTCGGCGCGCATATCGGAAGGCGTCGTCATCGCGCCCTTGAATTTGCGCGACATGCCGGTGATGAGTCTTGCGGTTTCGTCGGTATCCAGGAGGCGCGTGTCGAGCTCATGGATCGCGGCGATCCTCATGAATTCTTCGAACTTGGCCACGTCCTTGTCGG
>NZ_VFWS01000019.1:0-68541 GCF_006443065.1 Mesorhizobium sp. B1-1-5
AGGACGAGGAAGCCCCGATCTTCCAGGTCGCCGATTACGGCCTGGTCGGCGATCTCTTCGTCATCCTGCCGGAGCTGGCAACCTATGTGTGATTTCCTTATAATCGATGCTCCATGGGAGCGGCTAACGATGGAGATTTCATATCAGATAGGTTTGGTGGTTGAGAGGATGATCGAGGTTGGAACACTCGAGCGACCCGCGCTTGAGCAAGACAACGGCCACTGCTTCGTTTGAACGACCGCTTCGCACCTCATACCGGCCTGGCGAACAGCCCCTACCATGCCCTGAAAGCGGACATTCAAATTTGGGCTTGCGAAAGTCCCAGAGAAATCGCCTTAGATGTTCTCGGGCGTGACAATTTCAAATGGTATGGATCGCTGAATGGTGGCCAGCTGCGCCTGTGGCCCAGTGACATCAATCATCGTCTGCACAAGAAGGGAAGACGTGGCTTCGAGAGGATGGCAGAGAGCTGCGGTTATCAGCCCTTCGGACAGCCCTTTCCGAGTTTCTGGGCCAATGTCGCGGCACACCACTTTGATACCTGATCGCCGCTCAGGAGAGACTTCCCTTAAAGCTCGAAGCACGCCCGTAATACCGCCGCCCACGATCAGGATTCCTGCAAGATCGTCGGTCGTCTTCAGCAACTCCGCCACCATGCGGTAAGCTTCAATTGGTTCCTCGTGGGTGGGGCGGCTTTCCTCAACTGTGAGCCGAGGCGCGTGCTCGCGCAGATAGGAGCGGAAGCTGGCGTCCGAGACATCCTGGCACTGATAACGGTGATTGCCGATGAAAACCGCGATACGGCCTGGGCCTTGCGTCGTTTGCGTGATCAGGAAGGCCGCGGTCCGTCCCAGCTTCCAATTGTCGGTGCCAACATAAGCCGCCCTTTCCGGTGCCGATTGGTCCGTGATGTAGGAGACGACCGGCTTTCCCATCTCCTTCAGGGAACGGATGGCCTGGCCAACGATCGGGTGATCCGCCGCGACCACCGCGACCGCGTCGCATTCCTCGCCGAGCGCGATAAGACGGTTCGAAATGGTCTCCGGCGTCAGAATATCGACGAAGTCGACGACAGGTTCAATGACCTCGTCCCGACGCTCGCGACAGGCAGCAATAATCTTCTTCCCGAACAGCTGGTAGAGGTCGCGGGTCGACTGCTGGAGCAGGAAACCCAACCGGTAGTGTGGCGATATTTTTCGGGCCCGATCGTCAATCGCTCCTAGGCCGTAAAACCCGATTTCCTCCGCGGCGCTCTGCACGCGTTGGACTGTCTTGGGTCGCACGGAAACGGTGCCGCCCAATATTCTGTTCACAGTCGCCACCGATACGCCTGCCGCCGTGGCGAGATCATGGATTGTCGGCCGCTTCATTGGACGCCCATCCCTTTGCAGTATCATCATGACTGAAACTAAATGATACAAATGCAATTTTGATACTATTTCTACCTTCCCCAAATATCAACCCTCCGATATGAATTGCGCCGAGTTAGGGCTCGGCCGGCTGAGCCCAGGGCGGGGCCTGATCCCTGCAGATTCCAGATCGATCCGGGTGAGGAGGCGCTGTTACGATGGATGACCTTCAGTATGGAACACGCGACAAACGCGGCAATTGGGCGCCGCACCGCCGCGCCGAGCCGGCGCCGATCTGGCACCGCCCGTTCAATGCAAAGAAGGTGATGGCCTGGATCCCGGAGTTCTTCTGGCCGTGGAACATGTTCCATCTCGCCACGTCGCTCATTTGGGTCAATCTGCTCATCCCGAGCTGGCAAAGCCTCGCGAGCTTTTCGCTGCTCAACTACCTTTGGCTGTATGGCCTCAATGCCGCCGGGATTTTTCTTTTCTACGGCTTCTTCGAGTTGCGCTATTACATCCAGCGCAAGCAGCAGAACCGTTTCAAATACAATCCGAAATTTCCGTCCGAGGTGCCCTCCGACGTGTTCTGGTTTCAAAGCCAGAACATCGACAATTTTGCCCGCTCTTTTTTCGTCACGATACCGCTGTGGACGGTGGTCGAGATCGTGATGCTGTGGGTCTATGCCAACAGCTGGGCGGTCTGGCTGCCGTGGACGACGAACTGGCTATACCTGTCGTTCCTGGTGCTTATCGCGCCGGCCGTACATGAGGTCTATTTCTTCTTCCTGCACAGGGCTATCCATTGGCCGCCGCTCTACAAATGGGTGCATTCGGTCCATCATAATTCGATCAACCCGAGCCCGTGGTCGTCGCTGTCGATGCATCCGGTCGAAGGCTTCCTCTATCACGCTGAGGCCTGGCTGCACCTGTTGATCCCGTCCAACCCGGTCTGCGCCTACTTCACACTGCACGGCGCGGGTTTCGGCGCGGTGAACGGTCACCTCGGTTTCGAGATCTTCGAAATCACCGACAAGGTCAATCTCGATAGCCATTCCTACGTACACTACCTGCATCACAAGTATTTCGAGGTGAATTACGGCGGCGACGGGCTGGTACCCCTCGATAAGCTGTTTGGCACCTGGCACGACGGCAGCAAGGAAGCCGACGAGGCCATGAAGGCACGCTTCCGCAAGAAGAAGGAAAAGATGCGGAGCCGCCAGGAAGGCCGCGGTGATCCGGCGCCTGGAATGCCGGCGGAATAACCAACCAAACGCTGTTTCGGCTGAGCCGTGAGGAGCGGGCCCGGGACAGGAAGACTTTTGTTGAAACCCCACGGGGTAATCTGGGAGGAATACCATGAAGCTTTTCAAGACACTGGTGTCGACAGCGGTGCTGATCGGGTTCAGCACCGGCGCGACGCTCGCCGCCAATATCTTCGTGGTCGGCGGCAAGCCCGACGATCCGTTCTGGTCGATTGTCAAGCGCGGCGCTGAAGACGCCGGCAAGGTGGTCGAGGCTCAGGGCGGCAAGGTTACCTGGCTCGGGCCGCAGAACTACGACAATCTCGGTGTAGACGCCGCCGAACTGATCCGCCAAGCGATCGACCAGAAGGCCGACGCCATTGTCGGCCCGGACTGGGTGCCGGAAGCTATGGACCCTGCGTTCAAGGCGGTAAAGGACGCGGGCATTCCGCTGCTTATCTACAATGCCGGCGGGTTGAAAGCGGCCGATCGCCTTGGCGCCATGAACTATGTCGGCTCGGACGATTATAAGGGCGGCGTCGCGGCCGGCGAGTACCTCACCAAGGCTGGCAACAAGAAAGGCGTCTGCATCAACACGCTGCCAGGCGCCGCCAATATCGAGGCGTTTTGCGGTGGCTTCAAGGAGGGGATGAAGAACGGCGGCGGCGAAGCCGACGTGCTGCCGTTGCCGGCCACCTCCTTCGGCTCGGCCACGGCCGTCGCGCAGGCGGTGAAGGCCTATCTGCTACAGCATCAGGACGTGAACGCCGTCTTCACCATCGGCAACGTCGATGCGAACTCGGCCATGAACGGCATTACCCAGGCCGGCAAGATCGGAAAAGTCCACCTGTGCGGCATGAATTTCGACGAGACCATCCTGAACAACATCAAGGGCGGCCAGCAGGACTGCGCGATCGACCAACAAGGCTATCTGCAAGGCTATCTCGCCGTTGCGATCCTGAACGGCCATGTCAACTATGGTTTGTCGGTGCCTACCCGTGAGATCCTGACGGGACCAGGCATCATCGACAAGGCAAATGTCGACGCCACCATCGCCGGCGTGAAAGCAGGGACGCGATAATCCTCCCGCCTGGGCCGCCCTCGCTTTTTCTGCGGGCGGCCCCTTTCCTTCTCGGCGTCGGCTGCATCGTGGCAGGTCGGCATGTTCGCGGATTACCCCAATGGCACATCCCGTGACGTCCACATCAATTCCGGCGCCGGACCGAACGCAATCCGGACTGGCCCTCGGCCGGCTGGCGCGTCGGCCGGAGTCGGGCTCGTTTCTCGGCATGGTCGCAGTTCTGCTGTTCTTCGGGCTGTTCGGCGGTAGTGGCTTTTTGTCGGCCGCCGGCACGGCCAGCTGGCTGAACATCGCTTCCGAGATCGGGATAATCGCGCTGCCGATTGGACTGCTGATGATCGCCGGGGAACTGGACATCTCGGTCGGTGCGGTGATCCCTGCTGCATCGCTCACGGCGGCCATCGTCTCCGGCCATTATGGCCTGCCCGATTGGCTCGGCATAGCGGCGGCGCTTGGCCTTGGCCTCGCGGTCGGCTTCATCAACGGCCTGTTCGTGACGAGGACAACCATCCCGTCGCTCATCATTACCATCGGCACCATGTTCGGCACGATGGGTCTGACGCTGGGGCTTACCGTCAAGATCGCCGGCAGCACCGGCGTCTCGCTTGTGCCTGACCCGCTCACCAAGCTAATCCTCGGTGATTATCTCGGCGGCATGTTCCAGGTCACGATCCTGTGGTGGGTGGTGTTCCTCGTCGGTCTGTTCTGGCTGCTGCACGTCTCACCGATCGGCAATTGGATCTATGCGCTGGGCGGCGACAAGGAGAGCGCGCGCAACGTCGGTATCCCGACCAAGCGGCTCACCATCGGCCTGTTCATGCTGTCCGGCTTCAGCGCCGCTTTCGTCGGGGTCAGCGAGGTGATGGTGTACCAGAGCGCGCAGGTTCTGGCAGGCCAGTCCTTCATCTTCAATTCTATCATGTGCGTGGTCATCGGCGGCGTTTTGCTCACGGGCGGTTTCGGCTCGATCGTCGGCATCCTGTTCGGCACGCTTACTTTCTCGATCGTGAACCAGGGCATCTACTTCACCAGCCTGGATCCCAATGTCGGCAGCGTCATCATCGGCGCGCTTCTGCTGATTGCGGTACTGACCAACGACACGTTCCGGCAATTGGCGCTCAGCTATTCGTCGAAGAAGGCAGGGCAGTCATGATGGACGTGGTCAAGTCCTTGCTGCGCCGTCCCGACGCCGGTTCCATCCTCAGTCTCGTCGGCGTGGTGCTGTTCTTCGTTCTGTTCGGCGGCGCCAATCTGGTCACGCTGGTTGGCGCGGCGAGCTGGGTCAACTTCGCGGCCAATCTCGGCATCGTCGCCATCCCCGTCGGCCTGCTGATGATCGCTGGCGAGCTCGATATTTCCATCGGCGCGTTGATCCCGGCGGGTTCGATGACCACTGCGATCCTGACCGGTTACTACGGATTCCCCATAACAGTGGGCATTGCCGGCGCGCTGGCGGTCGGCATCGCGGTGGGCCTGGTCAACGGCCTGCTGACCATTCGGACTTCGGTGCCGTCGCTGATCATCACCCTGGCCACCCTCGTCGCCATGCAGGGCGTGGTGCTCAGTGCTTCGGTGCTCCTGACCGGCAATGCCAGCGTGGCGCTCACCGCGCCGGACTGGGCAAAATTCCTGTTCGGACAGCTGATCGGCGGCTCTCACCAGGTCATCATCGTCTGGTGGCTCGCGTTCGCCGCCATCATCGGTTTCGTGCTGCACAAGACGCGTTATGGCAATTGGCTCTTTGCAATGGGCGGCGACAAGGTCAGCGCCCGCAACGCCGGCATCCCGACGGACCGCATGACCATTGCCCTGTTCGTGCTGTCCGCGGTCAGCGCCACATTCGTCGGCATCTGCCAAGCGATCCTGTTCAACTCCGCCCAGGTCTCCGGCGGCATGAACTTCATCTTCAATGCCATTGTGTCCGTCGTCGTGGGCGGCGTGCTGCTGACCGGCGGATTCGGCTCGGTCCTGGGCATCTTCGTCGGCACCATCACCTTCGCCATCGTCAGCCAGGGCATCTACTTCACCCAGATAGACCGGAACTGGTCGAACCTGATCATCGGCGTGATGCTCCTGCTGGCGGTGCTGATGAACCAGTCGTTCCGCGACTTGGCGCTGTACTTCCGGCCGCGGCACAAACAAGGCCCGCCGCGAGAGCCGGCAAACCCATGAGAAACGAGTTTCAGATCAGCCCCCGCTTCGCCGAGCACCTTGGCGCAGCCGGATGCAGATGAAGAGATGACGCCATGAACGACAAACCTGCCATTCTCGAACTGAGGAACGTCAACAAATCCTTCGGGCCGATCGACGTCCTGCACGATATTTCGCTGAGGGTGCGCGCCGGCGAAGTGCTTTGCCTGCTCGGCGACAACGGCGCCGGCAAGTCGACGCTCATCAAGACGCTGGCCGGGGTCCACAGGCCCACAAGCGGTCAGATCCTGATGGATGGTCAGCCGGTGACCTTCACCGGACCGAGCGACGCGCAGGTACGCGGAATCGCCACGGTGCACCAGTTTGGCGGCACGTTCCCCCTGATGAGCATCGGGCGGTCCTTCTTCGTCGGCGTCGAGCCGACCAAGGGTTGGGGTCCGTTCAAGATCTACGACCGCAAGCGCGCCAATGAGATCGCGGTGAAAGCGGTCCGGGATTTCGGCATCACCCGTATCGATGACGGCGACCGCCTGGTCGGCGGGTTATCGGGTGGCGAGCGCCAGTCGCTCGCTATTGCCCGCGCCGTATATTTTGGAGCGCGCGTGCTGATCCTGGACGAGCCGACCGCGGCGCTCGGCGTCAAGCAGGCCTCGCATGTGCTGCGCATCGTCAACGAGGCCAAGCGGCGTGGCCTGGCGGTGGTCTTCATCACCCACCAGGTCATGCACGCCATGGCCGTCGGCGACCATTTCGCGGTGCTGATCCGCGGCGCCATCGCCGCCGATTTCCGTAAAGGCGAGAAGTCCCGCGAGGAGATCACGGACCTGATGGCGGGCGGCGAGACCATGTCCGATCTGGAGGTCCAGGTCGAGGGTTACATGGAAACCCATGAGGGGCATCCGCCGTCGCTCCAGGTGCTGAAGGGCCCAACCGCGCACTAGACGTCACGAGGTATTCCCAGCCTGGCGCCGCTCGATGCCGCCGCTGCCCATAATTCGAAGAAGCAAAGCAGGACAGAAATGACAATTCGCATTGCAGTGATCGGCGCCGGCTTGATGGGTGCCGACCATGCCAGGGTCGTTGCCGAGGAATTGCCCGGGGCAACTCTCCAATTGGTTTGCGACATGGACGAGCAGCGCGCCCGTAGCGTCGCCGACGCGTGCGGCGCCTTCGACATTGCCACGGACCCCAAGGGCAGCATCGCGCGACAAGACGTCGACGCCGTGATCATCGCCAGCCCCGATTTCACGCATGCGCCGCTTTCGATGGTCTGCATTGCCGCCGGCAAACGGGTCCTCTGCGAAAAGCCGCTGTCACAAGCTTCGGCCGACTGCATCGCCGTGATGGAGGCCGAACAGAAGGCGGGGGCGAAATTCGTCCAGCTCGGCTTCATGCGGCGTTACGACCGCTCCTACCAGGAGATGAAGTGGGCCCTTGATGATGGCCATCTCGGCCGGGCGCTGATGATGCACAATTTCCATCGCAATGTTGAAACGCCTGCGGCCGATTTCACCGGCGCGATGGCGATCACCAATTCCGCCCCGCACGAATTCGACGTGGTGCGCTACGTGCTCGGAACCGAGTATGCGGCGATCTCTGCATTCCAGCCGAGCCGCTCCGATGCGCGCGTGGCTCCCGTTGTCATGGTGCTGGAAACAGTGGACGGGCAGCTCGTCAACATCGAGATCAACAACAATGCCGCCTATGGCTATGACGTCCGTGCCGAACTTGTCGGCGAGCGCGGTACCGTTGCGACCAATAATGTCGCCTACACCCGCACGGAGTCCGCGCTCACCCAAAGCACAAGCTATGACGTCGACTGGCGGACCCGCTACTACGATGCCTACCGCCGGCAGAACCGCGATTTCCTGCGCTTCGTCACGACCGGCGAGTTCCCCGCGACCGCCTCGGATTGCTGGGACGGCTATTGCGCCGCCATCGTCGCCGAGGCCGGCGTGAGGGCGCTGAAGGAAGCCCGCCGCACAGAGGTTCAGATGATTGCAAAGCCGGAGTTCTACGCGTGAAGCTGGGTTTCGTTTCAGACAGTCTCGGCGGTCTGCCGATCGAGGCGGTGCTCGATCACGCCCAGCGCATGGGCGTATCCGGCATCGAGGTGAACACCTGCGGGTGGTCGACCGCGCCGCATTTCCGGCTGTCGTCCATGCTGGGCAACGGGGAGGCCCAGAAGCGATTCGCTGGAGCCTTCGAGGAACGCGGGCTGGAGATCATCAGCCTGAACGCGAACGGCAATCCGTTGCATCCGACGGATCATTCCCAAGGCGAAGGATTGAGAGATACCATCCGCGTCGCCGGCGAGATGGGCATCCGCACGGTCTGCACCATGAGCGGCCTGCCGGCCGGCAGCGCCGGCGACAGCATGCCGAACTGGGTCGTGTCCTCTTGGCCGCCGGAAACACAGACCATCCTCAAATATCAATGGGAAGAAAAGCTGATCCCGTTCTGGACCGAGATCGCTGCGCTGGCGAAGGCAAACGGCGTCGAGCGCATCGCGCTCGAGCTGCACGGCAATCAGTGTGTCTATAACGTGCCCTCGCTCCTCAAACTTCGAGCAGCGGTCGGACCTGTCATTGGCGCCAATCTGGACCCCTCGCATCTGTTCTGGATGGGCGCGGACCCGCTCGCTGCCGCCGAAGCGCTGGGCGCGGCGGTTTATCATGTTCATGCCAAGGACACGCTGCTCAACCGGCCCGTTCAGGCCACGACCTCGTTGCTTGAGAATGGCAGCCTGATGGACATCCCGGCCCGCTCCTGGAGCTACATCACGCTCGGCTTCGGCCATGGCGAGGAGTGGTGGCGGCAATTCTGCTATCGGCTCAAGATGGCGGGCTATGACGGCTGGCTTTCCATCGAGCACGAAGACGTCCTCCTGAATTCGGTGGAGGGGCTGGAAAAGTCCGTCGCGCTGCTCCAGGGCGTGATGCCGTCGGCCCCTGCGGACTTCAAGCCACAAGATATCTGAGGAGATGCTCAATGCCCTGGGTCGACGCATGCGCCGCTGATGACATCGAAGCCGAGGAAGCCAAACGCTTCGACAATGGCGGCCGAACCTTCGCGATCTTCCGCAACGACGCCGATGAATATTACTGCACGGACGGGCTGTGCACGCACGAGAGGATCCACTTGGCCGACGGCCTGGTCATGGGGAATACGGTGGAATGTCCGAAGCACGCATCGATCTTCAACTTCACGACTGGCGAGGTGGAGACGCCGCCGGCTTGCGAGAATCTCAGGACGTATAAGACGAAGGTCGAGAACGGCCGCGTCATGGTCGAGGTTTGAGCCACTATGGCCCAGCCCTTCCAACTGGCCGCTTGCGCCGAGATGCTTTGGCGCGATCGCCCGATGGCTTGGCGCGTCGCGCGGCTGCATGAAATGGGTTTCGGCGTCGGATTGTGGAATTGGCCGGACCACGACCTCGCGGCGCTTGAGAAGACCGGCGCGAGCTTCACGATCATGAACGGCTATCTCGAAGGGCGGCTTGCCGACGATGAGGGCGCCGACATGCTCTTGAAGTCAGCTTCCGAGACCGCGAAGGTCGGAAAACGCCTCGGCGTTGCCCGGTTGAACCTGCACGGCACCGGGCTTGGAGAGGGCGGTATTCCCATCGTGAAGGCCGAGGTCGAGACCGGCCCCATGTGGCTGAAGGCGCGCGACACGTTGAACCGCATCTGCGACATGGCCGAAGCAGAAGATGTCGTCTTCACGCTCGAAAACCTGAACCTGCTGGACCACCCAGGCTGCCCCTTCGGCTCCACGGCGGCGGTGCTGGCTTTGGTGTCGTCGATCGACAGGCCGCAATTGCGGATCAACCTCGACCTCTATCACACGCAGATCGGCGAAGGCGACATCGTGCGCTGGTGCCAGAAGTGCCTGCCCTTCATCGGTGAGGTGCAGGTCGCCGACAATCCGGGTCGCTGCGAGCCAGGAACGGGCGAGATGAACTGGCCCTACATCGCGAGGGCCCTGTTTGACATGGGATATCGCGGGGCAGTGGGACTGGAAGCTTTTGCGCAAAATGATCCGGAAGCAGCGCTGGACGCTTTCCGGCGGGCTTTCACGATCTGAGAAACGAACTGCGGCGGAGGCTGACCATGGGCATGTATCACAACCGTCCTCATGTCGAGGACATCCGAAAGATGAAGCGGAATGGACAGAAGATATCCATGCTCTTCGTCAGCACGCCCGAGGAAGCCGCCGCCGCAGCGGCGGCGGGCATTCACATGCTTTCGATCGAAGGCCGGTATTTCGACCAGGAAATGCGGGATGCAGCTGGCAACTGTTTCGTGCAGGTCGGTCTGCCCTATGGCGGCTGGGGCAGTTTTGCAGGCCGGCCTCTTGCCACGGCGGAAGATTATCTGCGGGCGGCCTTCCATTTCGCCGGCATTGGCGGCGACGCCTTCTACTGCGCGGCCTCCTATGACGTGCAAAGGGCGCTCTGTGACAACCACCTCCCTGTCGTCGGCCATATCGGCCTGATCCCTTCCTACATCACCTGGACGGGGTGGCGAGCGGTCGGCAAGACGGCGGACGAAGCGCTCCGCCTCTGGCGACATACGAAGAGGCTCGAGGAGATCGGCGTCTTCGGGGCGGAATTGGAAGTCGTGCCTGACCGGGTGGCGAAATTCCTGACCGAGAACTCGTCATTGGTGATGCTTGGCATGGGCGCCGGCAAACATGCGGATGCGCAATATCTCTTCACCGAAGATGTCTGCGGCTACGGCAAGAACCACAAACCACGACATGGAAAGGTCTACCGAAATCTTGGTCCTGAGTTGCAGAAGATTCAGGACGAGCGCATCGCGGCGTTCAGAGAATACAGGGCCGATGTCGAGTCTGGCCGATACCCAGGCTATGAGCACACCGTTCCGATCGGAGATGCCGAGTTCGACAGCTTCATGCAAGCGGTCAAACGGTGAAACGATGCCTTTGGAGCTACCCACGTCATCACCAGCAGGCGCCAAGCAGCCGGTAGTGCGAAGCACCAAAGCGCCGACTCTCGCTGAGCTCAAAATACTGATTGCAAAGAAGGAAATGATACTTCCGGCGAAACTGGAGACAGCGGCTCGCCTAATGTTCTCGAACCCGGACTACGTCGCCTTCGAGAATTCGGTCTCGATCGCACGCCGGTGCAACATATCAACGACCACCTTATCTCGCCTCGCTCCGCGCCTCGGCTTCAGCTCGTTCAAAGAAATGCAGAACTGCTTTCGCAAGGATATCCTTGATCGAAAGGGCAGCGGAAACCGAGCTAACAAACCAATTGCATCGATCGCCAGAGCCTAAGCTGCGTTTTACTAGCCGGCGACGTCAGGTGGGCTTTCTAACCTGGCTTCCTAGAAGCCGACGGTCCGCTTCCGGCCTCATTGCGGCCATTCCAGAAATTGGGCGGGCTCATACGGAGGGATATGGGAAGCTTCGGAGTTTTGGCCCAAAAAGACTTGGTAAAATCAACGATTTCAGTACGTCCTCTGGCACACCATTATCCTTATTTATCAGTGCTTTATGGGCGGTTCGCTAATGCCAGCGACGGGATCAGCTCAGCATTTTTAAGGCATGGACTTGAGGCTTGCGTGCAGCCCTTCATGCCCCTGAGCTCAGATGTCGGGCTATTGCGCGCCCGGGCGGCGAGCGACACTATTGTTCGAAAGGCTCTCCCAGCGAAGCCACGCCGTTGAGCTTGAGCAGACGCCGGTTCGAAGAAATGATGCCCAGCACGACGATTGTCACGAGATAAGGTAGGCTCGACAGAAGTTGCGAGGAAACGTCGAGCCCAGTTGCCTGGGCTGCGAGGCTTGCGAGGGACACGGCGCCGAAGAGGCAAGCACCAAGGAAGATACGGCTGGTAAGCCAAGTGCCGAAGACGACGAGCGCGATCGCTATCCAGCCGCGCCCGGCGATCATGCCATCGGCCCAGAGCGGAGTGTAGACCACGGCCGCGTAGGCACCGGCGAAACCCGCCAACGCGCCGCCGAAAGCGACCGCGGCGAAGCGCACGGCGATTACCGGATAGCCGAGCGCACGGGCCGCCTTGGGATTCTCGCCGACGGCGCGGATGACGAGGCCGGTCTTTGTGTGGGCGAACACCGCCCAAATGGCGACGGTCGCAGCAAGCGAAAGCCACACGACAATGTCTTGGCTGAACAAGCCGCCGATGACCGGGATATCTGAAAGCCAGGGCAATGAGAGCTTCGCAAGCCCTTTGACCGTGAGGCTCTCAAAGCTCTTGCCGAACAGCGCCGACAGGCCCTGGCCGAGGATGCCGATGGCGAGGCCCGTCGCAACCTGGTTCGCCCGGAATCCCAGCGCCACGACGGCAAAGACAAGGGAAAGAGCGGCGCTGGCGAGACCAGCGGCGAGGAAACCCAGGAGATGCC
Organism: Mesorhizobium sp. B1-1-5; assembly: GCF_006443065.1. Classification (NCBI taxonomy): domain Bacteria; kingdom Pseudomonadati; phylum Pseudomonadota; class Alphaproteobacteria; order Hyphomicrobiales; family Phyllobacteriaceae; genus Mesorhizobium; species Mesorhizobium sp. B1-1-5. The sequence continues at coordinate 12,221 of NZ_VFWS01000019.1, forward strand.
CGCCGCCTTGATAGACGATGATGAAGGCAATGACTGCGCCGAGGGCCATCAGGCCCTCCACACCGAGATTGAGGACCCCGGCGCGCTCGGCCACCAGTTCGCCGAGCGCCGCCAGAAGGAACGGCGTAGCCGCCGCCAACATCCCGGCGAGGATGAACTCCAAGGCGTTCATGGCGTGCTTCCGCGGGCGGCATGGCGCCATTCGAGCCGATAGCGGACGAAGGCGACGGCGACAAGATAGGCAAGCAGCAGACTGCCCTGGAATACCCTGACCGCAGCGACCGGCAGATTTGCCGAGACCATGGCGTTATCGCCACCGATATAGAGGGCCGCCATGAGCAACGCGGAAAAGACGATGCCGACCGGGTGAAGGCCTCCGAGATAGGCGACGATGATGGCGGCATAGCCGTAGCCGGTCGAGATGGAGCGCTGCAACTGTCCGAGCGGCCCGGCCACCTCGGCCGCTCCGGCGAGCCCTGCCGCGAAGCCACCGACGAGGAGCGAAAGCCAGATCGCACGTCCTTCGTTGAAGCCGGCGTATCCGGCGGCGCGCGGCGCGAGGCCGCCGACCTGCAGCTTGTAACCCGCGAAACTCCTCTGCATGAACACCCAGGCGCCGAGGGAGAAGGCGCAGGCGACAAGCAGCGAGACGTTGACGCGGGTGCCGGGGATCAGAATCGGCACCATCGCGTCAAACTGGAACATCACCGATTGCGGGAAGTTGAAGCCATTCGGATCCTTCCAGGGGCCGAGAAGCAGATAGTTGAGCAATTGCGCGGCAACGAGCGCCAGCATCAGCGACACGAGAATCTCGTTTGCGTTGAGCTTCACGCGCCAGAAGGCCGTTAGCGACGCCCACAGCGCGCCGCCCAGCGCGCCGATGACCAGCATGGATGGCCAGATCCACTGGCCCGTTGCCTGCGGGAACCAGACGGGAATGGCGGATGCGAAAATCGCGCCGAGGATGAACTGACCCTCGGCGCCGATGTTGAAGACCTTTGCGCGAAAGCCGACCGCAAGCCCCTGCGCGATCAGCAGGAGCGGCCCCGTCTTCAGCAGGACTTCCGAGAACGAGGCCCAGGACAGGAAAGGCTCCAGAAGCATCGCGTGGAAAACGGCTACCGGATCGCGGCCCATCAGGAGGTAGAGCCCGAGATTGAGGAGTGTCGCCAGGCCGAGCGCCACGGGCGGAGCGACCAGCTTCACGGTAAGCGAGGCATGCTCCCGGCGAACCAGAACCGGAAGCAACGGCCTGGAAAGAGCACTCATGCCGGGACCTTCGTGGCCATTGATTGCGCGCCGATCATGTAGCGGCCGATCTCCTCGGGTCTGGTGTCGCGCGTCACCAGCGGCGGGCTCAGCCGGCCCTGATGGATCACCTGGATCGAATCGCAGAGTTCGAACAGTTCCTCCAACTCCTCCGAGATGACGAGGATGCCCATGCCTTCGTTGCGCAGCGCGACAAGGCGCCGGCGGATGGCGGAGGCCGCGCCGATGTCCACGCCCCAGGTGGGTTGCGCCACGAACAGCAATTTCGGGGACAGCATGATCTCGCGGCCGACGATGAACTTTTGCAGATTGCCGCCTGAAAGCGCGCTGGCCTCCGCTTCGGAACCGGGCGTGCGCACGTCATATTGCCGGATGCAGTTCTCGGTGAAAGCCTTCGCCCGGGCTGTGTCGACAAGGCCGCGTTTCAGCAGGCCGAACGGATGGGCGGTCAGAAGGCTGTTGAGGACGAGCGACATTTCCGGCACCGCGCCGCGGCCGAGCCGTTCCTCCGGAACGAAAGCGAAGCCCAGCCGGCGGCGGGCGGCCGTATCGAGCGCGCCGACATCCTTTCCCATCATGTAGATGCAATTGGACTTTTGGCGCGGCAGCACCGTTTCGCCCGAGATCAGCGCCGCGAGTTCGCTCTGCCCGTTGCCCGATATGCCCGCTATGCCGAGGATCTCACCGGCACGCACCGTCAGGTTGACATCGCAAAGCGGCACGGCGAAGGGATCGTCAGGCTGATGGTCCAGGCCCACGATTTCGAGGCGCTTTTCGCCGCCGGAATGCGCCAACACTGGCATGGGCTGCGGCATGTCGCGGCCGATCATCATGCGGGCGAGGTCGTGCGCGTCATGATCGCGCGGGTCCACGTGGCCGGTGACGCGCCCGCCGCGCAGGATGGTCGCTCGGTCGCAGACCGCCCGGATCTCCTCCAGCTTGTGCGAGATGAACAGGATCGAAACGCCGCCGTCGCGCAGCCGCCGCAAAGTCTCGAACAGCTTGTCCACCGATTGCGGCGGCAGGACGGAGGTCGGTTCGTCGAGGATCAGGAGTTGGGGTTCGGTCATAAGGCAGCGAATGATCTCCACCCGCTGCCGTTCTCCCACCGACAGCGCGTGCACATGAGCAAGCGGATCAACCTCGAGTCCGAAGTCGCGGCCGAGCGCGCGGATGTGTTCCGCGAGATCCGACTTGCCCTTGGGCACGACCAGGCGGATGTTCTCCACCACCGTCAGCGTTTCGAACAAGGAGAAATGCTGGAAGACCATGCCGATCCCCTTGCGCCTCGCATCCGCGGGGGAAGCGAGGGCCAGGGGGGCTCCTTTCCAGGTCGCCATTCCGGCGTCCGGCTGCTCGACGCCGTAGATCAGCTTCATCAGCGTCGACTTGCCCGCTCCGTTTTCCCCGAGGATCGCATGGATCGAGCGTGGAGCCACATCCAGATCGATGTCTCGATTGGCATGGATCTGGCCGTAGCTCTTGGAGATGCCGCGCAGCGACAGGAGCGGGACGGTCACGGTCACTTGGGCAGCGGCGTGGTGACACCCTTGACGTGCCAGTCCATGGCAACGATCTCGGCCCCGGTCATCGTCTTACCGGCGGGCACGCCCTCGCTGCCGTCGGCCTTGACGATCGGACCGGTAAAGGGCGAGAAGCTGCCGTCGGCGATCTTGGCTTCAACGTCCTTGATCCTGGCCATCATGTCGGCCGGGATTCCCGGGTTCCAGTCAACGACCTCGACCACCTTGTCGCCGACACCCAGGAAAGCGTTTGCGCCCTTGAAGGTGCCGGCGATGTGGGCGTCGACCGAGGCCTTGAAGAAGGGCGACCAGTCGGTCGCCACGCAGCCGAGATAGTTTTTGGGCGCGTATTTCTTCATCGACGAGTTGAGGTTGAAGGCGGGGACGCCGGCCTCTTCGCAGGCCGAGACGACGGAGGGTGTGTCCTGCGCGTTGGAGAAGATCACGTCGCATTTCTGCGCCAGCAGCGCCTTGGCGGCCTCCTGCTCCTTGGCCGGATCGAACCAGGAGTTCACCCATACGACCGAAACCTCGACATCGGGCTTTACCGCCTGCGCTCCCAGCGTGAAAGCGTTTATGGAGGTGATCAACTCGGGAATGGCGAAGGCAGAGACCGAGCCGAGCTTGCCGGTCTTCGAAAGCGCGGCCGCCGCCATGCCCATAAGGTAAGTACCTTGGGAATATTGGGCCGCGAAGGGCGAGAAGTTCGGCGCCACCTGGAAACCGGAAGCGTGCAGCACGGTTACGTCGGGATTGCGGCGCGCGATCTGCAGGGCGCCGTTCTGATAGCCGAAGGAGCCGGCGACCAGGAACTTGTTCCCGTCGGCGACCGCCTTGTTCATGATCCGGTCGGCATCGGGTCCTTCCTGTATGTTCTCGATGATGGTCACCTTCACCTTGTCGCCGTAGGCAGCCTTCACAGGCTCAAGCCCGTCGGCGAGCGCACGGCCCCAGCCGACATCGCCGACCGGCGACGGGACCACGAGCACGATGCCCAGAGGTTCGTCGGCGGCAAGCGCGCGGCCGCCCACCGCCACGACGAGCCCAGAGGCGGCCGCGCCTTTCATCAATGTTCTGCGGGTAAGATTTGTCAGCATGTCGGTTCCCCTTGTTTTGGTTTCTAAAATTCCACCGTCGCAAGCGCCGCCTCGGCTTGCGCGAACAGCCTGGCCTCGTCGAGCCCCGGGAATTCGCCTTTGGCCCAGACGATGCGGCCGTTGATCATGGTCATGTCGGTCGGCGCGCCGATACCCACCTTGGCCAGCAGGCTCAGCGGATCGTGCCGCGTGCCGACATAGTCCATGCGCCGCGTGTCGATGGCGAAAAGGTCGGCGGCCATGCGAGGCGCCAGCCTGCCGATGTCGCTGCGCCCGAGCAATGCCGCGCCTCCGGTCGTCGCATAGCCGAGAAAATCGGCCGGCTGCGGCACCGGATGGTCGCGCCTCGACGCCGACAGGCACTGCAGCATGTAGGCGGAATGGATGCAGTGCATCAGGTTGGAATTGTCGTTTGAAGCGGCGCCGTCGCAGCCCAGACCCACACTGAGTCCGAAGGCCGACATCGCCGGAATGTCGGTGATTTCGGCGCCGACGAGATAGACCGGTTCCGGGCAGTGGGCGACGCCGGTGCCGCTCGCGGCCATCTTGCGCAGCTCGTCGTGGGTCAGTTCCCAGCAATGGGCATAGAAGGTATCCGGCCCGCAGAAGCCGATGTCCGCGCAATAGTCCACCGTGCGCATGCCGTGACGGGCCTCGATTACCGGGCTTTCGCCCTCGCCGACATGGGTATGCATGCGCACCCCGCGGTCGCGCGCCAGCGCCACCGATTCCACGAAGGTGTCGCGATAGCAGTTGACTGGCTGGCAAGGCGCGACGACGACCTGCCGCATGCCGAAGGGACCGGCATCATGGTAGGCGTCGATCAGCCGGGCGCAGTCGGCGATGAATTCGTCGGTCGTTTCCAGCATGGCGTCGGGGATGGTCGAGCCTTCCGATTTGGGCAGCGTGTTGCCGCCACGTCCGGCATGGAAGCGCATGCCGAGCAGTTCGGCTGCTTGGAACTGCCGGTCGATCAGCCGCTTGCCCGCCTGCCGCGGAAAGCAATACTGATGGTCGAATGCCGTCGTGCAGCCGTGCTTTATCAGCTCGGCCATTGCCGTGACCGATGCGTGGTAGAAGCATTCCTCAGTCAGCCGCGAGAAAATGGGATAGATGCGGTCGAGCCATTCGATGACCGACAGCTTCGTCCAGTCCAGATCGGCGCGGTTGCGCACGAAGCATTGAAAGAAGTGGTGATGGGTGTTGACGAGGCCGGGATAGACGAACCAGCCAGCGGCGTCCTGCGTGATTGTTCCAACGGGCAGCTCTGCCTTGTCGAGGCCTGCGCCGATGGCCCGTATTGCCGGGCCGTCGGTCAAGACATCGACATTGCGTCGGATGTCCGGACCGTTGCCCTCGTCCACGATGACCGCAGCGCAGCCCTTCAGCAAATAGCCCGCCATGTCAGGCCTCGCCGACTTCGAGGACGGGCGCAGGTGTCAATTCGTGCAGCCGGTGGATGCCCGGTATCTCGATGAAGCCCTCGAGACTGCGGACCGCCCGTGACCAGAGCCGGATCGCGGGATAGGGGTCGAGCGAAACGCCGCCGTCCGGCGCCAGCGCAACATAGGGAAAGCAGGCAATGTCGGCGATCGTCGGTCGATCCGACGCGAGGAAGCGCTGGCCGCGGACATGCCGTTCGACGAGGCCGGCTTCCAGCTCCCGCAGGGCCGCTGTTCCCTGCTCCCGAAGGGCGGCGATATTGCCCGGACGCAGCAGCATCTCGTGCAAGCGCGCCGCCCCAAGGCTCGCGGTCAGCCGGTGCGAGAAGGACAGCCATTGCTGGACGCGCGCCGCCCGCCCGGCCGTATCATTGCCCAGCCATTGGGGTGCCGCCTTCGCGGCGAGATAGACCAGCATGGCCGAGGATTCGGTCAGCACGAGGTCGCCATCCTCCAGGATCGGGATCGAACCCGCCGGATTGAGCGCCATGAGCTCAGGACCGCGATGCTCGCAACCGGGATGGAAGTCGACAGGGCGGATGTCGAGCGTCACCCCGATCAGCGCAGCCATGAGGCGCACCTTGTAGCAGCTCGGCGACAGCACGTAGTCGTAGAGCTTCATTGCGCCACCAGTTGCGCGCCGTAGGTGTAGCCGTGGCGTTTCAGCCAGCGCCGGTAGGCAACCGAGGTAAGGTCGGCGCGCGTGGGGATCTCCATGCCGGGATCGAGCGGGAGCAGCGTCGGAATCTGGTTTTCGAGGATCGACCGGTCCTGAACGAAGATCGTCTGCTGGAAATGGATCAGGTCGGTCATCGGTGTTTCGTCATCGAACAGCGCCATCCATGGCCAGACGTCGCACAGGTCTTCGGCAAGTGGCTGCACGAAAAGTGTGATGACGTCCCATTCCGCCGGGCGAGGCGGGCAGGTCTTGTAGAGCACCGAGCAGGTCGGCGCGGGCACGCGGTACATGTATTCCGTGGTGATGCCACCTTCCGCCGACTTGGCGGCCTGCGGCTGGTAGAACTTCACCTGAGTGGCCCAGACCTCGTCTTCGTCCTCTCGGATCTCGACCTTGTAGTTCTGCACCTCCGTATGCGGCTCGGCCCCCAGTATGTCGGTGTGCACGAAAGGAAAATGCGCGATGTCCAGGAAGTTCTCCACCGCACGCAATGGCGAGCAGCGCACGCGCACCACCCCGACATCGACGAGCCGCCGGCCCGGCTGATCGGCCTCGGGGATCGCAAACAGCGGCTTTTGTGGATCACCGAGCGACGACCAGACATGGCCATAACGGATGCAGGCCGGCAGGTCACGTCCGTTGCCGTCCGTGACCTTCGCGGTTCCGTCTTCGCCGCGCCTCACCGCGATCGGCTCGCCCATCAGGGCCGTCCTGCGCCCATGCGCATCGAGCTGGCTAGCAAGGCCGACAGGGTACCATCCGTCGATCATCGCGTTGCGGGTCATCGGGCGGTCCCGGCGCGTCCAATATCCTCGGCCGCCCGCCGCAGCGCCTCGGCGGCCCTCGACGCGGCGATACGCTCGTCCGGATTGCTGTCCTCGCCCACCAAAACATGCATCAGTGTGCGCGCCTGCCCATCGGGAGCAAGCAGCAGCCAGACAGTCCGGTCATCATGGGTGTAGTCGAGCAGGCCTCCAGCGGCTTTCGTGCCCGCTGCCGCCTCCAGCGCCACGATGCCCGCTTCCACCACCATGGAGCGGAGCGGCGCAAGGCCCTCGAACCGCGGCGGCCCGGCGGCGGGTTCGCCAACCGAAATCCATATGATGCCGCCGCCATCCTCGACGTGCTGTGTCGCGACACGAATTGTGTCCGGCGGCGTCAATGCCGGTTGGGCCGGAATGCGCTGGCAGTTTCCCGCCTTGGCGTAGCTCCAGCCGTGATAGATGCAGGCCAGGGTCTCACCGCGTACGAAGCCGTGGGAAAGGCGCATGCCGCGATGGGGGCATCTGTCCGCGAAGGCCGCCGCACGGCCGGAGCGGGTTCGCCAAAGGGCAACCGGACCGGCCGGGGATTGCGCCGGCATAACGGTTCCCGCCGGCAAGTCTGCGGAGAGGGCAACAGGCATCCATGAGCCGGTGGGATAGGGCGGCATGCATCAACTTTCAAAACGGCACCAGTATCTTCCCATCGAAGCTTCGCGGTCAAGGATATGCTAATACGCCGGGTTACGTTTGCACAACATTTCCTCACTGGCAATAATGCCTAAAAAAGGTGCATGACGCTTCGGCAGGCAGAGGGCCGCAGGCCCAGAAACCTAGCCCGATTCGCACTCGATCGGCGCCCGGCGGATGGTCTCGACCCAGACATCGATTGGTCCAAGAGAGCACCCCATCTCCATCATGTCGATGAGTTCGGCCGGACCGGCAATGTCGAGTTCAATGCGGTCGGGACCGGCAACGCATATCGCATGCGCGAGCCCGAGCTTGGCGGCATGACGCTCGATCCACGGAAGAAAGGATGCCACTTCGACATCGCCGAGGATCGTCATGCGCTCCCGCCAGGAACATCGATTTTGCTCGCTCATAGAAAACCTCGGCAATGAAGCTGATATTCTATCTATCTACATCGTGCTCAATCGCTGAACCATCTGCTTTTGAGAGCATCGTCACGCCAGACCTGAAGTCGAAGACCGCGCTGACTTGATCGAATCGTCTTTACGCAAAGTTCCCCCTTTGTCGCTTCGGTGAAACATCATCCGCCGAAAGCTCATCGAGATATGCGCCCGCCTGATGTGTCCGATCGAAGCCCAGTCGCCGATCTCGGCTGCCGCGAGCACCTCCGCGATTTCCCGGCGGAACGCGGCGAACTCCTCGGCCAGGCCAAGCCGCGGCATCATTTTCAAGACGACCCGTGCGACCTGGAAATAGAGCCGCTCGCTGATGTCGCGCAGCGGCTGGTTTCCGGTCATCGCGCTCAGCTCATAGAAGAAATCCATGTTGAGCCGCAGGAAAGCGCGCTGGTCCGGATGGAGGATGTGGGCGTCGCAGCGCTCCATCAGCGCGCGTATGCGGTCGAGATCGGCACCGGTCCGCGGAATTGGCGACAATTTGCCGATCAATTCCGCCAGCTCCATGCGCAAATGGTAGACCTGCTCCAATTCCTCGATGTCGACGTCGGTGACGATCGTGCCGACACCATGGACCGACTGGACCAGGCCTTCCGATTCCAGACGCGCAAGGACCCGCCGGACCGGAGTCCGGCTGACTTCGAACTCTTGAGCGAGCTCTTCTTCCGACAGATGGTTCCCAGGGGGATAGTCGAGCAGGCAGATACGGTCGCGCAGAATCCTGTAGATGCGTTCCGATCTCTCCCGCGCCGAAGGCGGTCGCGTTGGACCGATCGTGGCCCGCTCTATCGCCGCATCGTCGTTGCGGGTCATCCCGCCTCCAGCACCGCGCGCAGGAATTGCCGCGTCCGTTCGTTCTTCGGCGCGCCAAACAGCTCGCTTGGAGGTCCCTGCTCGCAGATCTTCCCTTGGTAGAAGAAGCAGACCCGGTCGGAGAATTCCTTCGCGAAACCCATCTGATGGGTGACCATCAGCATTGTGAGGTCATGCTCCCGCCCGATTTGCCTTATCACCTGCAGCACTTCGCCGACAAGCTCGGGGTCGAGCGCCGATGTCACCTCGTCGAACAGCATGATCTTTGGCCGCATGGCGAGCGCCCGCGCGATCGCGACGCGCTGCTGCTGTCCGCCGGAGAGCTGCGAGGGATAGTGAGCCTTCTTCTGCGACAGGCCGACCATGTCGAGCAACTCGGCCGCGCGCGCCTCGGCGTCGGCGCGTTTCATGCCGAGCACAGTCATCGGCGCCTCGATGCAATTGGCCATCGCGCTCATATGCGGGAACAGGTTGAACGATTGGAACACCATGCCGATCTTGGCCCGTACCCGCCTGATATGGGCGAGATTGGCGGGAACCAGCTTGCCGCCCTTGTCCATATGCGTGAGCGGCTCGCCTTCGACCCAGATGACGCCGTCATTGATCGTCTCCAGCGTCATCAGCATGCGCAGTACCGTCGTCTTGCCGGAGCCGGAAGGTCCGATGATCGACACCTTTTCGCCGCGCGCAATGTCGAGGCTGAGCCCGTCGAGAACCGTCAGCGCGCCATAACGTTTCGACACATTGTCGAAGCGCACCATGGGCTGGTCCGTCATCGTGGAGTCCTCCGGTTGAGCAGGCGTTCCAGAATACGGATGAGCGCGGCCGAGACCAGGCTCATCACCAGGAAGAACAGGCCGACGAGCGTCATCGGCTCGGTGTAGCGGAAGGTGTCGGAGCCGATGATCTTGGCCGTCTGCATCAGTTCGAGAACGGCAATGGCCGACAGCAGCGGCGTCTCCTTGAACAGCGCGACCAGGTAGTTGCCGAGCGCCGGAACGATCGGCGGAATGACCTGCGGGATGATGATATCGCGAAAGGTCGCCCATTGCGGCAGGTTGAGCGCGATCGACGCCTCCCATTGGCCGCGCGGGATGTTGTCGAACCCGGCGCGGTACACTTCCGAGCAGTAGGCCGCATAATGAAGTCCGATCGCGATCACGCCGGCGGTGAAGGCGTCCAGCACCACGCCGAATTTGGGAAACACGAAGTAGAGGAAGAAGATCTGGATGAGCAGCGGCGTCGAGCGGATCAGCTCGACCAGCACCGATATCGGCCAGGCCGTCCACGGTATGGCGATGCGCACCAGGGCGAGCGCCAGACCGAGCAGGGCCGCGATGACGAAGCCGATCAGCGTCGCCTCGATGGTGATGATCGCAGCACTTGCCAGCGTCGGCAGGATTTCGAGCGCGAAGGACCAATCCCACATCAGGCGGCCCTCCCTCGCGAGAGCCCGGCGGACGCCCGCTGCTCGAGAAACCGCATGCCGATCGTGATCGCGAGCGACATGACGAGATAGATCAGAAGCACCAGAGTGAAGATCGGGACGGTTTTCAGCGTGCTCTGGTTCATCTGCTGCGCCTTGAAGGCGAGGTCCGTCAGCGTGATGAGCGACACCAGCGCCGTCGATTTCAGGAGCTCGATGAACAGGTTGCCCCAAGGCGGGATCATGGCGACGAAAGCCTGCGGCAGGATGATCCTGCGCAGCATCTGGGCGCGGCTCATGTTGAGGGCGATCGAGGCTTCCCACTGGCCGGGCGCTACCGCTAGGATCGCTCCGCGCACTACTTCCGATCCGTAGGCGCCGACATTGAGGCCCAGCGCCAGCACGGCCACCGTAAAGGCATCCATCAGCAAGCCGAATTGCGGCAACACGAAAAACAGCCAGAAGAGTTGCACCAGCGCGGAGGTGCCGCGAAAGATCTCGACATAGACCGTCGCCAGCCAGCGCAGCGGTGCCGCCCCGTAGAGGCGGGCAAGCGCCGCCAAGACGCCCATCACCACGGCCAGCACGCTCCCCAGCACGGCGATTTCAATGGTCAGCAGCGCTCCCTGCAGCAGTCCCGGCAGGAACAGGCTGTAGGAGGTCTGCGTGGCGAGCAGGCCGATCACCGCCAATGCGGCAACCAGCATGCCAACAAGCGTCCGGATGCCCATCTGCCTCTCCGAAGAAAAAAGGCGGCGCCGAAGCGCCGCCCGGAGTTGGGACTTTTACTTGCCGGCGCAGAGCTCGGCGGTGGTCTTGTTCGGCAGATAGTCCTTGCCGAAGCCGAACGGCTCGACAAGGGCGACGTGCTCGGGCGAGCCGATGAATTTCTTCAGCTCGGCGTTGAAGGCCTTCTGCAGGTCGGTATCTTCCTTCCTGAATCCGAAACCGCCATGACCTTTCACCGACTTTCCGTTCACCTCACCGAAGGGCTTGGTGGACTCGACACCGTCGGCCTTCTTGGCCATCTCGGCGATCGACAGCGCCGTCAGCGCAGCGGCGTCGGCGCGACCCGACTGAACCGCGGCAACCAGGCTCGACTGGTCCGGCAGGACCACGAGCTGGCCTTGAGAGACGCCGGCATCCTTGGCTTCCGCCCCTTCGACGGCTCCGGCCATGACCGCGAGCTTGAGGCTGGAATTGTCCTTGAAAGTCGAAAAGTCCTTAACCTGCTTCGGATTGCCCTTCTGCACGAGCATCGCCGCGCCGATGCCGTAGGACGGCTCGGAGAAGTTGATCTCGGCGCAACGCTTGGGATTGATGAACATGCCGGCGGCGATGATATCGAAGCGCCCGGCCTTGAGACCCGGGATGAGCGAGCCGAACTCGGTCAGCACGCCGTCGACCTGCTTGATGCCCATCTTGGCCAGTACCGCCTTGGCGACTTCCGGCGCCTCGCCGGTCAGCTTGCCGTCGGGCGTGGCGTATCCGAACGGCGCCTCGTTGGCGAAGCCGACCCGGATATAGCCGTCCTTCTTGGCGCGCTCCAGCGTCGTCTCGGCCAGCGCTGCTGCGGTGCTGGACAACAGGACAAGCCCCGCGCCGAGTCCAAGCGCGGTGCGGCGCGAAATTCTGATCGTCATCATCTTGCTCCCATTTTTGCGAAACCGCCGCCTAACCCGACCCCTTTTTTCGGCATTGAGCAGCTTGAACGTATGGTTGCAGATTTTTCGCTGCGTTTCAATAGATGTGCACATCCATGGCCTTCGAAAAATGAAAAATCCTTGACATCGTCGAAAGCTGAGGCCGATATTGGCGGAAGTTGTACACAACATGCCTCACCGAAGGCGAGCAAAAATGAAGCTGCGGAGCAACGGCTCCGGAGGGGGAGTTATGCTGGACAAAAGCAACGGCGAAGCGGTCGCGCCCTATTTCGAGAGCGAGGAATTCGACCGGCGCCGCGACGCCGTCCGGCATGCCATGGCCGGGCGGGGCATCGACACGCTTCTCGTCTCCGCGCCGGAGAACATCTTCTATCTGACGGGTCTCGATCACTGGGGCTATTTCGCGCCGCATATCCTGGTCGTTCCGGCCGATGGCGAGATGATCCTGCTGACGCGCGCCATGGAAAAGGTCACCATTGCCAACCAGGTCAGGAACGCGCGCTTCGAAGGGCACCATGACGGCGAGACGGTCGCCGACCTTTCAGGACGCGTGCTTCTCGGCAGGCTCGGCGCCGTCGGTATCGAGTCCTGGTCGTTCGGCCTGCCGCACGGGCTTGCCGAGGCGCTGAAGGAACGCCTGAGCGCCGCGTGCTGGGTCGACGCATCCGGCATCATCGACGACATCCGCATGGTCAAGAGCCCGGCAGAGCAGGCCTTGATGCGCGCGACCGCCAAGGTATCCGACGCCGGCGCGCAGGCTGCGATCGAAGCGATCGGGGAGGGGGCGAGCGAGCGCCATGTCGCGGCGGAAGCCGAGCGCGCGATGATCGAGGCCGGCGGCACGTTTCCCGGCTTCGGTCCGTTCATCCGTTCCACCCGGCGGCTCGGCGAGGAGCATACGACCTGGACGAGCGACCGGTTCGGTGCGGGCGATGCGGTCTTCCTCGAACTGACCGGCTGCGTCGCCCGCTACCACGCGCCTCTCGGCCGCCTTATCCATCTCGGCCACGCCTCGAAGGAGACCTACGAGATGGCAGCGCTCACGGCCGACGCCTTTGCGGCGGTCGTCGGCGCGATGCGCGAGGGCGTCCTGTTCCGCGACGTCTATGCGGCCTGGCAGGGCGTGGTCGACCGCGCCGGCCTCTCGCACTACCGCCGCCATCATTGCGGCTATGTGGTCGGCATCGGCCTGCCGCCGAGCTGGACCGGCGGCAACAAGGTGACGGGGCTGCGCCGCGACAGCGACATCGTGCTCAAGACCGGCATGAGCTTCCATGTGCTCTCCTGGCTGATGGGCACCGGCCGCGGCGATTTCTTCATGTCCAACGCGGTGCTTCTGGGTCCCTCGGGCGCCGAGGTGCTGACCAGGACGCCCTCGGGCGTGACCGTGCGCTGAGGACATCGGCGATGCAGTTCGGCAAGAACAACACACCGTTCGACAAGGAGGAATTCGCCGCCAGGCTGGCGAAGACCAAGGCGCCCATGGCTGAAGCCGGGCTCGACGCGATCTATGTCTCGGAGCCCGCCAACCTCAACTATCTCACCGGCTATGACGGCTGGTCCTTCTATGTCCATCAGGGCGTGCTCGTCGCGCAGGACGCAGCGCATCCGGTGTGGATCGGACGCGGCCAGGACGTCAACGGTGCGCGGCTCACGACCATCCTGCCGGAGGAAAACATCGTCGGCTATTCCGACGATCATGTGCAGTCCGAGGCGAAGCACCCGCTGCAGGCTGTGGCGCGCGTGATCAGCGAGCGCGGCCTCGATCGCGCCAGGATCGGCGTCGAGGCGGACTCCTTCTACTTCACCGCGAAGTCGCTCGACATTTTGAAGGCGGAACTGCCCAACGCTCGCTTCGTCGACGCCGGCGCGCTGGTCAACTGGGTCCGCGCGGTGAAGTCGGGCGCCGAGATCGAACTGATGCAGCAGGCGGCCCGCATCGCCGAAAAGACGATGGCGCGGGCGATCGAGGTGATCGGCCCCGGTGTCCGCCAGTGTGATGCCGCCGCCGAAATTCTTGCCACCGCCACGCGTGGCACCGAGGCCTTTGGCGGCGATTACACCGCGATAGCGCCGCTGATGCCGACCGGCGTCGGCACCTCCTGTCCGCATCTGACCTGGCGCGACGACCTGTTCGCTTCGCCGGCCGGCACGACGGTCGAGATCGCCGGAGTCAGGTACCACTATCATGTGCCGCTGACGCGCACGGTCTATCTCGGCCAGCCGCCGGAAAATATGCGCAAGGCCGTGGACGTGGTCGTCGAGGGGCTGGAAGCGGCGCTCGGCGTGGCGAAGCCCGGCGCCGGTGCGCGCGACGTGCACGCCGCATGGACCAAGGCCATCGAGCGGCATGGCTTCTTCAAGGATTCGCGCTGCGGCTACTCCATCGGCCTGGGCTACCCGCCGGACTGGGGCGAGCGGACCATCTCGCTGCGCTCGATCGACCAGACTGTGCTGGAGCCGAACATGACGATCCATTTCATGCCGGGCCTGTGGCTGGACGACTGGGGCATCGCAATTTCGGAATCGATCCGCATCACCGAGATCGGCGTCGAAGCCTTCTGCGATTTCCCGCGCCGCCTCTTCGCCAAATAGAACCCAAGAAGCCTCCGATGCGCCGCTATTCGGCCCTCTCCATCCTCGCCAACGGGCTTGCCGGGCACAGGCACTGGCAGCGCGCTTGGCGCGCGCCGGAACCGAAACGCTCCTATGACGTCGTCATCGTCGGCGGCGGTGGGCACGGACTGGCGACGGCCTTCTATCTTGCCGAGAACCACGGCATCCGCAACGTCGCGGTGATCGAGAAAGGCTATGTCGGCGGCGGCAATGTCGGCCGCAACACCACCGTCATCCGCTCGAACTACCTGCTTGACGGAAACACCCAGTTCTACGAATTCTCGATGAAGCTGTGGGAGAGCCTGACGCATGCGCTGAACTTCAACGTCATGTTCTCGCAGCGGGGGCAGATCGTCACCGCTCATTCGGCCGACCAGCTCGACTTTTTCAGCTACCGCGCCAACGTCATGCAGCTGAACGGCATCGATGCCGAGATCCTGAGCCGCGACGACGTCCGGCGCCTGGTGCCCTATCTGGACTATTCCGACACGGCTCGCTTCCCAATCCACGGCGCGATCATGCAGGGCCGCGCCGGCACGGCCCGGCACGATGCCGTCGCCTGGGGCTACGCCCGCGCCGCCGACGGGCACGGCGTCGACATCATCCAGAATTGCGAGGTGACGGGCTTTCTGCGCGACGGCGACAGGATCGTCGGCGTCGAGACGGCCAAGGGCCCGATCGCCGCCGGCAAGGTCGGCTTGGCCGTGGCGGGGCATAGCTCGGTTCTCGGCCAGAAGGCAGGTCTCGAGCTGCCGATCGAAAGCCACGTGCTGCAGGCCTTCGTGACGGAGCCGCTGAAGCCGATGGTCGACCACGTCGTCGCCTACGGCGCCGACCATTTCTACGTCAGCCAGTCCGACAAGGGCGGACTGGTCTTTGGCGGCAATCTCGACGGCTACAATTCCTACGCCCAGCGCGGCAATCTCGGCGTCGTGCGCGAGGTCGCGGAAGCGGCGATTGCGCTGATGCCCTGCATCTCGCGGGTCAGGCTGCTGCGCCACTGGGGCGGCGTGATGGACATGACGCCCGACGCCAGCCCGATCATCTGCCCGACCCCGATCGACGGGCTCTACCTCAATGGCGGCTGGTGCTACGGCGGCTTCAAGGCGACGCCGGCGTCCGGCTGGTGCTTTGCGCACACGATCGCGACTGGCAAGCCGCATCCGCTGAATGCCGCATACAGCCTCGAGCGCTTCCGCACGGGGCGCACGCTCGACGAGGCCGGCGTCGGTCCGTTCGCCTGGCTGCAATAGGGGAGGCCGAGATATGCTGCGTATCGACTGTCCCTGCTGCGGCCCTCGCGACCATGACGAGTTCCGTTATGGCGGCGATGCCTCGGTCATGCGCCCCGCGCATGACGATGCGGATTTCGAGGCCTGGTACCGCTATGTCTTCGTCCGCAAGAACCCGGCCGGAGCACACCGGGAACACTGGCAGCACGTCCTCGGCTGCCGGCAGTGGCTGATCGTGGAGCGCGATACTCGCAACCATTCGATCGCTTCGGTCGCTCTCGCCCGGAACCCGTCTGCGAAGAAGCCACCTGCCAGGAAACCATCGCAATGAATTCCAACTCCAACCGGCTGGCCGAGGGCGGCCGCATCGATCGCGGCCGGCCGCTCGAATTCAGCTTCGACGGAAGCAGCCTCACCGGTTTCCAGGGCGATACGCTCGCCTCGGCGCTGCTCGCCAACGGCGTGTCGCTCGTCGGCCGCAGCTTCAAATACCACCGCCCGCGCGGCATCTTCTCGGCCGGAGCCGAGGAGCCGAACGCGCTGGTGACGGTTGGCACCGGCGGACGGCGCGAGCCGAACCTGCCCGCGACAATGCTGGAGCTCGCCGAGGGCATGGTCGTCGAGAGCCAGAACCGCTGGCCTTCGCTCGCCTTCGACGTGCAGAGCCTCAACAGCCTGTTCGCGCCGTTCCTGTCCGCGGGCTTCTACTACAAGACCTTCATGGGTCCGACCCGTCGTGCCTGGATGTTCTACGAGCATTTCATCCGCAAGGCGGCGGGGCTCGGCAAGGCCGGGCTGGAGCCGGATCCCGACCGCTACGAGGTTCGCCACGCCTTTGCCGATGTCGCCATCGTCGGCGGCGGGCCGGCGGGCCTATCCGCCGCGCGCGCCGCGGCGAACGCCGGGGCGAGGGTGGCGCTGATCGAGCAGGATTTTCGGCTTGGCGGGCAGCTTCTCTCCGAGCGTCGCGGTTCGGAGGCCGCCGCTTGGCTCCAGGCAATGGAAGCCGAACTCAAGGGCTTCCGGAACGTCAGCCTCATGGCGCGAACGACCGCCGTCGGCCTTTACGACGGCAAGGTGCTTGGCCTTGTCGAGCGGCGCGACGATCCGCAGGCCGCCGGCCAGGCCCGCCAGGCATTCACGATCCTGCGCGCCGGCGCGATCGTCTTTGCCACCGGCGCCATCGAGCGGCCGCTGGTGTTCTCCAACAACGACCGTCCGGGCGTGATGCTTGCCTCGGCGGCCAGGACCTATGTCAACCGCTTCGCTGTCCTGCCCGGAAGGAAAGCAGTGGTCGCCACGACGAATGACGGCGCCTGGCGCACGGCCTTCGATCTCGCTGCCGCGGGAGCGCAGGTCACGGTTGCGGATCTGCGGACTACGCTTGCGCCCGCCCTGCAGGCAGAGGCTTCGCGCCTCGGCATCGCCGTTCGTGCCGGCACGCACATTGCCGACCTGCGCGGCGGCCGCGCGGTCAAGGCGGCCAGACTGGCCGGAACAGGCACGGAGACCGAGGTCGATTGCGATCTGGTCTGCGTTTCCGGCGGCTGGTCGCCGACGGTGCATCTCGCCTCGCAACTCGGCGTCAAGCCGGTCTACCGCGAGGACATCGACGGCTTTGCCCCCGGCCCCTTCGCGGCCGGCCAGTTCGGCGCCGGTTCCGTGGTTGGCGGTTACACCACGGCGGAAGCGATCGAGACCGGCCATCGCGCCGGCATCGAGGCGGCCGTTTCTTGCGGCAAGACGAAGCCCGTGCCGGCCGCTCTCGAGCTTCAATCCGCGGAGCTGTCCGCGGCCGCGTTCCGCAATGTTCCGGCGGCGCGCGGCAAGGCCTTCGTCGACATCCAGATGGATGTCACCATCGGCGATATCGCGCTCGCGCACCGCGAGGGCTATGAATCGGTCGAGCATCTGAAGCGCTACACCACGCTCGGCATGGGGACGGACCAGGGCAAGACCAGTAATTTCCCGGCGCTCTCTGCGATGGCAGCCTTGCGCGGCACAACCATCCCCGAGACCGGCACGACCACCTTCAGGCCGCCCTATACGCCGGTGGCAATCGGCGCGCTGGCCGGACGCGCCGTCGGCCATCACTTCAAGCCGACCCGCCGCACGCCGCTGCATGAATGGCACGTCGCCAATGGCGCCGACATGCTGGAAGTCGGCCTATGGATGCGGCCCTATTTCTACCGCGGCACCGGCCGCGACGTGAACGAGGCCTATGTCGCGGAAATGCACTTTGTGCGCGAGGCCGCCGGACTGATGGATATCTCGACACTCGGCAAGATCGACATTCAGGGCCCCGATGCCGCGACGCTGCTCGACCGGGTCTACGCAAACAGCTTCGCCAAACTGCCGGTCGGCCGCGCTCGCTACGGCGTCATGCTGCGCGACGACGGCATCGTCTTCGACGACGGCACCACGACGAGGCTTGGCGAGCACCGCTTCTTCATGACCACATCGACCGCCAAGGCGGCCGATGTGATGTCGTGGCTGGAATTCCTGCTCGACACGGCCTGGCCGGACCTGCGCGTCGCCGTCGCCTCCGTGACCGACGAATGGGCGGCGATGTCGGTCGCCGGATCGAGGAGCAGGCAAGTTCTCGCCGCCGCCTTTCCTGCGCTCGACCTCTCCAACGAGGCCCTGCCGCATATGGGCTTCGTTGAAGGGGAATTCGAAGGCCGGGCGCTGCGGATCATTCGGCTGAGCTATTCCGGCGAGCGGGCCTACGAGGTCTATGTCGGCGCGAGCGCCGGCGAAGCCGCCTGGCGCCGGCTAATCGAGATCGGCGAGCCGTTCGGGCTGAAGCCCTACGGGGTCGAGGCGCTGGGCGCGCTGCGCGTCGAGAAGGGTCATGTCGCCGGCCCCGAGATCGACGGCCGCACGACACTCGACGATCTCGGTCTTGGCCGCATGGTCGGAAAGCGCTCCGGTTTCGTCGGCGACGTGCTTCGCCGTCGTCCTGCTCTTGGCGAGCCTAACCGGCAGCGCCTGGTCGGGCTGAAATGCCTGGAGGCAGGAACGCGCCTGAGCGGCGGCGCCATTCTCTTCAAGCAGGGCGAAGCCCGGCAGGGGCACGGCCGCGGTCGCATCACCTCGGTGACGTATAGCCCGACGCTCGAAGGCTATGTCGGTCTTGCGCTGCTCGCTGGCGATGTTGCCGTGGGAGACGAGGTGGTGGCCGTTCACACCATGAAAAACGAGACCGTCCGCGCGAGCGTGGTCTCGCCAGTATTTTTGGACCCGGAGGGGGAGCGACTTCATGGTTGAAACCGGCTCCGCCATATGCGCCGCGGCCTGCACGATAATCCAGATCGAGAGCTGGCCTGTAACGCAAGCGGCATGCGAAGCCGACCTGTCACGCCAGCTGGGCGCCGCGCTACCGGCCGCTACCGGCGAGACAGTCGCCGTCGCGGGGTGGCTCGCGGTTCGTATTGCGCCTCGACGGTTTTGGCTGATCGCGGATGGAGGACCGCAGGTTGACTGGAATATCGACCCCACTCTTGGATGCTCGCTGTCGCTCAGCGAAGGAAGAATGCGGCTCAAACTGAGCGGGTCGCAGACTTTCAACGCTCTGAAAGGATCGGTGGCGATCGACTGGGACTCACCGTGCGCAAGTCCGGGGAGGGCGCTGCAGACTGGCTTACATCATGTACCGGTTCTGCTGTTGCGAAACGGACCTGACGCTTGTGACATCTTGGTCCCGCGCAGCTTTGTGCGAAGCGTGATCGAATGGCTGGCAGACATAGCCGCGGTGTCCGATATTCAGAAAGAAATTGTCAGACGCCGCGCCTGAATGCTGCAACGCGGCTCGCAGATTCAAGCGCGTCGGCGCTCACAGATGTGGAAGCTGGAGGACAACCCGGCCGCCGACGGTGGGAAGATCACGATGTGTCGACTTCCGCTGAACAGAAAGTTGTTGCCACACCCGCTAGCTCCCCAGAGCGATGCCGTCTTTCCTTGGTTCCGACGCGCCGGTCAGCGTGCCGTTCTCCCAGTCGACGCGGATCGCTTGAGCGCCGCCGATCGGATCTTCCGCTTGAGTAAAGGTGAAACCTCGGCGTTCGAGCTCGGCTTTTGTTGAGCCGTCCAACGTATGCTCTGCCTCCACTCTCGTTCCGTTGGAGGTCGGCATCAAGCGCGGCAGATCGATCGCCTCCTGGAGGTCCATTCCGTAATCGAGGACCTTGGAGATCAGATGGGCATGGCCGAGCGCCTGATAGTAGCCGCCCATCACACCGAACGACATTTCCACCCTGCCGTCGCGGGTCGCCATGCCTGGGATGATCGTGTGAAGCGGCCGTTTCGACGGGCCGATTCGATTGGGATGGCCGGGCTTGAGCGAGAAGCTCTGACCCCGATTGTGCAGGATCACGCCCGAGCCAGGAGAGACAAGGCCGCTGCCGAAACTGTCAAAGATGGAGTTGATGAAGCTTACGGCATTCCGATTTCGGTCGACCACCGAGATATAGACCGTGTCGCGATGAAGAGGCGTTTCGAAAGGCGGCAGATCTGTCAGCGCCTTTGTGAGGTCGATCATTCCCGCAAGTCTGTCAGCCAGTTCGTCGGACAGCAGGCGGTCGACGGGGACATCCGCCTTCTCGGGATCGGCGATCCAGGCGTCGCGAGCGGCATAGGCAAGGCGCGTCGCCTCGATCTCGACATGCAGCCGGTCGGGCGACTGCGGGTCCCCTTTGGCGTCGAAGCGGCTCAGGATGTTAAGGATCAGGAGAGCGATGATGCCCTGGCCGTTCGGGGGGCATTCATGGATCGTGTAGCCGCGAAAATCGGTGGTCACCGGGCTCACATACTCGCCGCGCGCATTCGCGAAGTCTTCCAGCGTGTGGAGCCCGCCCAGCGAATTTAGATAGGACACCATGTCCTCGGCGACCGGCCCGCCATAGAACGCGTCGCGTCCCCCTGCAGCAATGCCTTTCAGCGTGTGTGCCAGCTCCGGCTGGCGGTGAACCTCCCCGATTCTTGGCGCCCTTCCGCCGGGAAGGAAGATTCGCGCGGCCGTGACGTCGGCTGCGAGAAGTTTTTGTTCGAGAAACCAATCGCGGTGAACGCGCGGAGTGATGGCATAACCCCCCTCGGCAAACCGTATGGCGGGAGCAAGCACGTCGGCAAAGGGGAGATCGCCGTAATCGGCGTGCAGGCGTGTCCATGCGTCGATCGCCCCCGGGATCGTCACCGATGCGGGCGACTGACGTGGCACCTCTGTCAGTCCCCGCTGGTCGAACCAGTCGGCCGTGAGGGCCGCCGGCGTGCGCCCGGATCCGTTATAGGCGATGACCTTGTCGGAGCCGTTGGGCGCGTAGAGCGCGAAACAGTCGCCGCCGATGCCGGTCGAGCCCGGCTCCACAACGCATTGGACCGCGCAGGCAGCAATGGCGGCATCCATCGCGTTGCCACCCGCTTCAATAACCTGCAGCGCCGTGAGCGTGGCGGATGGATGCGAGGTCGCCGCCATCGCATGTCGCGACACGGCAACGGATCGCGTCGGCTTCTCGAAATTGCGCATTTCGTTAATTCTCTTCGTCATTGCCGAGTGGCACGTCTCAGGCCCGCGCCCGGTAGGGGGTGAGCCAGTTTTCCAGCGCGTTCAGCGCCGAGATGAGCGTGAAATTGATGGTGAGATAGATCGCGCCGGCGGCCACGAAGACCTCGACCGCGCGATAGGTTTGCGAAATAAGCCCCTGCGCGATGCCGGTGATCTCCATCAGCGTGATGATCGATGCAAGCGACGTGCCTTTGATCATGAGGATGATCTCGTTGCTGTAGCTCGGGATGGCTTGGCGGAGCGCCAAGGGCAGAATGACGAGACGCAATGTCAGCAGTCGTGACATGCCGAACGCGGAGGCTGCCTCGGCGAGGCCGCGCGGCACGCCCTGTATCGCTCCGCGCAGGATCTCACTGCCATAGGCCGCGGTATTGAGGCTGAGCGCGATGACGGCGCACCAGTAGGGCTCGCGGAACACCCACCAGAGCCCGGCCGCCTGGAGCGACGGGCGAAACTGGCCCAGTCCGTAGTAGATGAGGAAGATCTGCACGAGCAGCGGTGTGCCGCGAAAGATCGCCACGAAGGAGCGTATGGGCCAGATCAGTATCCGGTTGGTTCCCTGTTGGGCCAGTGCGAACAACAGAGCCAAGACGAAGCCGATGCTGATCGACCAGCCCGCAAGCTGCAACGTCAGTGGCAAGCCGGAGAGTAGGGTAGGAATGATCTCGACAAAGAACGCGAAGTCGATCATGCGCGGGCCATGCCTCGCCAGGCCCGGGCCTCACTGTAGCGGAAGACCGAAGCGGTCGCGGCAGCGATGAGGAAGTAGAGCGTGGCGGCCGCCACGTAGAAGACGAAAGGCTCTCGCATCGAGCCGGCACCGATCTGGGCTTGCCGCATCAATTCGACCAGGCCGATCACGGAGATCAAAGCTGAATCCTTGAGCACCAGCTGCCAGACATTGCCGAGCCCCGGCAGGGCGTGGCGCATCAGCTGCGGCCCGATGACGAGGCGCAGGGATTGAAGGCGGGATAGGCCGAGCGCCTTGCACGCGTCAAACTGGCCGTGATCGACGGCCAGATATGCGCCGCGATAGACCTCAGCCTGGTAGGCGCCAGAAATGATGCCGATCGCCAGGACGCCCGTCGCAAATGCCGGCAGTCCGACGAAGCCGGCGCCGCCGAAGAATTTGCCGATCTGCGTCAGGGCAATGCTGCCGCCGTAGTACAGCAGGTAGATCGTCAGCAGATCGGGCACGCCCCGAAACACCGTCCCGTACCCTTTCGCGAGCCAGCACGAGAGACGTTTCGAGGAGAGCCGGCCTCCTGCTGCCACTGCGCCGAAGACAGCGCCGAGAAGAAAGCCGAGGACGGACAGCGAGAGCGTCACGCCCGATGCCAGCAGCAGGGCGGCGCCCCAGCCGCCCTTGCCAAAGGAAAGAATATGCAATGCATCCATCATGTGAACCGAGGCTTTCAGCGCGCCGCCGGCGGAGTCGATCGATGCCGATCCGCCGGACGGGTCAGCCAGCGCCTACTTGACCGGCGTCACATCCGTCTTCACCCATTTCTCCGAGATACGTTTGATGGTGCCGTCGGCGATCGCGGCGCTGATCGCGGCGTTCATCATCTCCTTGAGCTTGGTGTCTTCCTTGCGCAATCCTGCGCCGGTTCCGGCGCCGAACAGGCCGCCGACGAAGCCCGGACCTGCAAGCGTGAAGCCGGAGAATTCAGGTTTTGCGAGCGTCGCGGCAAGCGCTGTCTTCTGAGCGAATATCGCGTCGACGCGGCCCGCCGCCAAATCGAGATCGTGCTGTTCGGTGGTCTTGTATTCGCGGATTTCCACTGTGTCGCCGAAGTATTTCTTCAGGAATTCGAGCATGGCCGTCGCCGCCTGGACGCCGACCACCTTGCCTTTCAGCAGCGGCTTCAACTTGTCGATGGCGGCCTTGGACGCGGCTTCGTCATCCAGTTTGAATTTTTCAGCCGAAGCACCGAGCTTGCCGAGCTCGCTATCCTTGGCGACTGCAAACCCGCCCGGATCGATCGCGTAAGGCTGCGTGAAGTCGATGGTCTCGAGGCGTTTCGGCGTGATGAACATGCTGGCCATGATCACATCGAACTTGCCGACCTTCAATGATGGTATAAGGCCGTCCCAGTCCTGGGCAATGATGGTGCACTTGATTTTCATCCGTGCGCAAAGATCGTTGGCAAGCTCGATCTCCAGACCGTCGAGCTTGCCGTCTGCGTTGGTGAAATTCCAGGGGGCGTAGGCACCCTCGGTCGCGATTGTTATAGCCTTTGGCGCGTCCTGCGCGAATGCGGTCTGGACAAAGCCGAGCATGCCGAATACGGCCGCGACGGCGGCCAGTCGATGAATTTTCATATATGTTCCCCTTTCTTAGGCTGATCTAGATGTTCCGCTGGCCAGTTCCGGTCTTTTGCCGGTTTGAGGCCATTTCTCCTGCCGGCGTTGATCACCGGCTCGCAGACACGAATTCGGCCAACATCGGCGCTGTGCCGAGAATATGATCCCGCATGACCTCTTCCGCATGACGAGCGTCGCCCGATCGCAAGGCTGCGATCACCGCAGCATGCTCCTCGCGTGCGGAGAGCGGCTTGTCGGCGTCATCGAACCAGATGCGCATGTAAGGCTCTATCACGACATGCAGTGCCGAAACCTGGTGGATGAGCTTGGGCCTCCGGCTGAGCGCACAAATCCGGCCGTGGAATTCCTGATGGCGGATCACCCAGTCGCTGCTGCCGCTCTGGCCCGCGCGTTCCATGCGGTCGAGCAGGTTCTCGAACTCCTCGAGCGCCTCCTCATCGATCCGTGGCATTGCCAGCCTGACGGCCAGTCCTTCGAGAACCGAACGTATCTCGAAGATCTCGTAAAGCTCATCAACCGTGAGGCCGGCGACGACACATCCCCGATTGGGACGCAGAACCACCAGCCCGTCGGAAGCCAGGCGCCGAAAGGCTTCGCGCACCGGCATGCGGCTCATGCCGATCTCGGCCGCGATCTCTTCGGGAATTAGCCGGTCACCCGGTTTGTAGCGACCGAAGCGAAGCGCCCGTTGAAGATGCCTGTACGCCTCCTCCTCTGCAGTGGCGGACAGGCGTGGCTCTACGGAGAAGGATGCTGGCACTTGGCACCAAAAAGTATTTTTGTATCCACGTATCATAAAATCCGCATTTGGCTGCGGCGTCAATACCCCGCAAAGATCGTTGCGAGCTGTTCGGTGTCAGCTAACGTCAGCGCGCCCAGCGCTGGGCGTTGGCTGACTGACTTATGATGGGCAATCTCGTCCCTCGCTCCGTCCGAGCGGCGTGAGGGTCATGCCGAGCTACGCGGCATGTTGATGGGCATTCGCGAATTCGCGAGAGGCCATGGATATTCACTTACCGAGGTCTGACGGCGTTGGCTGCGTGCTTGTTGCCGCCGCCCATTTTCTAAGCCCGCTTGCGAAGCGACGCCTGGTAGACCAGCGACGACCAGCTGTTGGACGAAGCGAGGTGGCAGTAGATCAGCGCGAGCGCGCCGGATTTGCGGAGGTCGAGGAAGGCTTCGTCGCCGAGCTTGTTGAGCGCCTGCTCGTCGATCACCTGGAAATCGGTGAGGTTCAGCACCTCGCCGCCTTCCAGCGTCACCGTGCTCTGGCGCGGCGCGAACAGCCCATGGGCGTCGATTTTCTCGACCATGGCGCGGGTGGCGTTGAAGTCGTTCTGGAACTGGCTGCAGAAGGCGAGCGCCTGCTTGGTCGCCTCGGCGGGTTCGGCGCCGTTGAAGAACAAAGCGAGCTTGCCGCCGTCGTCGCGGAATGGCGCCGCCAGCTGATCGACGACACGATCGCTGGCGCGGTCGACGCAAAGCGTCAGCCGGCCGGAGGTGGCTGACTCGTCCGCCAGGATGAAGGGATAGCGGCGCACATAGGCTGGAATGTAATGGGGTTCGGTCCAGCGGCCGTCGGCGTCGACGAACAGGTTCTCGTTCTGGCGCAGTCCGGTGATGACTACCGGCGCCTTGGTAGGGCCGATGAAGACGATCGGATAGGAGCGCATGGCCCCGGGCATTTCCGACGCCACGACCGGAATGGCATGCGCCGTGCGGGCAAAGCCGAAATCGGCGCGGGCGGTCAGCCCGAGCGAGCCGTGGCGGATCGGGTTGAGCGCCTCGGGCTTGCCGTAGAACAATGGCAGCGCATTGCCGGGGGCACCTGCGGCCGGCGCATTGTCGGTCGTTGTTTCAGCCATGTTGTCGCATTCTCCCCGGAAACTTCGAAAGCTATGAAATAGCGCAGCCATAACGGGTTTAGGCCAGCACAAGGGCTGGCGCAACGGCCGTAGCGGCTCTCTTGCCGGATAGAATCCGCCGAACCGCTCCTGCTCCTTTCCAACGCAATTCCGGACGGAAGGCTACGGCGAAGTAGCCGAACCCAACCACCGCGCAGTTTTCCTGGAATTGCTCCGGTCGGCAGGCTATGGACAACATGGTGCCGGCCGATGACATCGGCGGGCCAGGCAAGCGATCGAGGGCGGACGAGTATGATTTCGGCGACGGATTTCGATCGGGCTGTCGGACAGACTTTCATCGTCGAGACGAGCGGAAAGATGGTCGCGCTTGAGTTGAACGCGGTGAAGCGGATTGGCCACAGCCTGCGCGACGGCGGCGGCTTCTCGCTGCTGTTCAAGGGGCCGCGCGAAATGCTTTTGCCGCAGGCGACCTACCGCTTCGTCGGAAGCGAGCATGCGCATGACATCTTCATCGTGCCGGTATCCCAGGATGCGACGGGCTATACTTACGAGGCCGTCTTCAACTGAGCGCCATCGCCGCCCTTGCCTGACAACGCGGCCGGCCGCGCCATCAGGTCGTAAACGCCCTTGTCTTCGCTCACAGCGAAGCCCAGCCGCAGATAGAGGCGGCGCGCCGGATTGTTCTTCTCGACATGGATCGACACCGCCTTGCCGACGGCGGCAGCCTCGTCGATCAGGTCGTTGAGCAGCGCCGTGCCGAAGCCCTTGCCGCAATGCTCGGGCAGGAAAGCAATGTCGATGATGCGGTGTTGGCTCGGCCAGCGCTCGAGATAAAGGCGGCCGATCCGCTCGCTGCCGTACTCGATCACGAACCAATCGGCGTCGGGATAATAGCGCCGGTAATGCGCGCGCTGTGCCTGGAATTGCATGTCGAGGAATGCATGCTTCTGCGGCTCGCTCCAGGAGGTCACCGCCAGTTCTTCCATTCGCGTCGAGGCATAGAGCGCGCCGAGGAACGGGACGTCCGCGTCCGTCTCTGGCTGCGTCGTCAGCCCGAGCGCGCCCCCGTAATTCTTGCCGGCTATCATTCTTGACCGGCTGCCTCAGACCGGCGGTGTCAGGTCACGCACCACGGCGATCTGCTTGAGATTGCCGGTGGCAAGCGCTGTCCAGTCCCACTCCCATTCGGAGCTGTCCATGGCCATCTGGTTGAGGGTCCACAGACCATTCGAGCCATCGCCAGTGATCATCATCGAGAACAAGGCGAGGCGGCCGTCGGCATTGTAGTCGAGCGACAGGCGCGTGTTGGCGTTGGACAGGCTGAAATCACGCCATCCCGACCAGTTCTGGGTGGCGGCGTCATACTGGGCGTTGAAGGAATGGACATGCTGCTGGTCGGACGCGGCCAGCATGATGTCGCCATCGCCCTGGATGCCGGCGCATAGCGTGGATTTGGGAACCCTGCTGTAGCCGGGGGACGCCCAAACCGTCCAGGTGTCGGAGCCCGCCGGCTGTTGCTTGGTGTGCAGAACCTGGCCTGGCTGCGTCATGGCAAAGAGATTGGTTGCGCCAAGCGGACCGACGATCGGCGCCATTTCCGTGAACCTGTATCCGTTGTCGATCTCCACCCATTGCGTCCAGTCGGCCGGCGTCAACGCCTGGGCCTTGGCTTGCTGGCAGCGGTAGAGTTGCAGGCCGGAATTGATGCCGAACAGCGCTATACGGCCGTCGGCCTGGCGCAGCGCGGTGATCGCCACCAGCTCGCCCGGAATCTGCTGCCAGGCGCTCCATGGCCGGGCGGGCGGCCTGAGCTCGTCGGCGGTGATGACGATCGGCGTTGAGGTGCCGGGCGGCGTGATGGTCTTCTGCACCTGAACGATGACGTCCGGGTTCTGGTAGATCCACCAGATGCGGCCGAGATTGTCGGTCGCGAATATCTCGACGCGGCCGTCGGCGTCGCGCGCCATCGACAGCTTTTGGTAGAGAACCGCGCCGGGCGGCGCGCCGATGTTGACCGGCGGGTTCCATTTCTCGATCGGGCCGACCTGATTTGGATCTTCGGCGATGAAGAAGAGATTGGGGCTTCCCGCCTGCTGTGCGGCGATCGCGACGCGGCCATCCTTGGTCAGGCCCGCCGTCATGATCACGAAGACGCCTGGCGCAATGGGAGACCAGTCCTGCGCCCACGGGCCGTTTGGCGAAGTCTGCGCCTTATGGATGAGCCGTCCGGCCGCGGAATCGATGCCGACGACCATGAGCCGCGACAGTTCGAAGAAGGACGCGCCGGCGGGCATGTGCTGATAGGCCGGCGGAACGCCGGGTTGCCGCGCGCGCGCCGGCTGCCGGACCTTGGAAGCCGCCCTTGGCGTTGGCGGCTTCTCTGCCTTCGGGGCCGCCGCTTTCGTTTTCGATTCTGCTTTCTTGGCCATCGTATCGGTCCTGACCTGTTGGCTCGGAATTCAGGTTCTCGGCGGGAAAACGCCTTGCAGCGCGATGCAGAAATAGCAGGTTAGATAGGGCTGCAGATTGTTGTGAGGCTGGTCGCCGCCGGCTGGCGCGAGCATGCTATCGCTCATCGGCGTCAGCGCAGGTATTGGCGTGCCTGGAACATAGGCGAAGACGTCCTTGGATTTGCCGAGGATTCGCGATGGGGAGGGAACCTGAACGTCGGCCACATCCTGGGTTCCGACCATCACACCGTGCGCGTGGAGCGGCATCTCGCTTTCAAGCAGCGATACTGTCCCTGAGCCCCCGGTCTCACCGAGATCATGCAGTGAGAGCCCCGGGCCCTGGCCTGGATGCATCGGCGAGCGACCCTGCAGATCGGGCAGGGCGAAATTGGACTTGCCGTTGCCGCCATAGGTGGTGCCGAGCAGCGAGAACAGCGCGGTGTTCTGCGACAGCGGCAACAATTGCCCGTCGCACCATGCCCACCCCTTGGGCGCGAAATTGAAGGGGAAGATGCGAATTTCGGCGACGAATGGATCGGCCATGACGGTCCTCTCAGGTCTGCGACGGGAAGATGCCGAACAGCGAGATGATGAAGTTGACGCACAGATACGGCTGGAAATTATCGTGCGGCTGGTTGCCGCCGACTGCCGACATCATGGTCGCGGCCATGGGGCCATCGGGCGCTTGCCCGTCGATATACATAGCGATCGTCCCGGTAACCTGATCCAGAACGTTGCCTCCCGGATTGTTACCTGTTCCGGTCTGCGTCGATGCCAGCATGGCATGCGAGTGCGCCGGAATCTGCTGGATCGTCAGCGTGATCTGCTCGGCGCCTCCGGTCTCGGCAAGGATGAAGCCGTTGCCCTGATGGAGCGGCAGGCGGCCGCGCAGGTCGGGCAGTGCGAATGTGCTCTGACCATCGCCGCCATAGGTCGTGCCGATCAGGTTGAACAACGTTTCGTTCTCGGAGATCGGCAGAAGCTGTCCTTCGCAGAACATCCAGCCGGCCGGCGCGAAATTGCCGGCAAACATGCGGATTTCGCCAACATAGGGTTGTGCCATGATCGCGTTCCTCAGGTCGGCGACGGGAAGATGCCCTGCAGGGCAATGCAGAAGGTCAGCGTCAGGAAAGGCTGCATGTTCAGATGCGCCTGTGATCCGCCGATATTGGCAATGCTGGCCGGGTGCAACGACGTGAGGTTGTCCGGCTGCCTGTAACCGTTGTTGAACGCGCCGAGAAAACTGCCGGAACTGGTCGGCACGCTGCCGTTGCTGTTCGTCGCTTGCGCCTGGTGGGCATGGGTCGGCAACTCTCCAATGGACAGCGTGTGGGACTGCTCGCCGCCGCGCTCGCCGAGTGTGTGTCCGTCTCCAACGTGGTTCGGTATCCGTCCCCGGTAATCAGGCAGCGCGAAATTCACCCTGCCGTCGCCACCGAAAGTGGTGCCGAGCAGCGAGAAAAGCGCCTGATTCTGATTGATGGGCAAAAGCTGCCCGTTGCAGAGTGCCCACCCTTTGGGCGCGAAGCCGAACGACATGATGCGGATTTCGGACAGAAACGGTTCTGACATTCAAACACCCCTTCGCTGCCGTCCCGATTATGCGCACACTAAACTTTGAAGTACAACAGAAATAATAAACAAAAAAATAATTTTGAATACTATTTTACTGTCGATTAATACATCTTCTCCGAAAGATGCATAACATCGCTATTGCGTTCATCGGGTTGCAAATCGGCCGTAGTCCAGTCCGCCCTACGTTTGCGGATTAAGGTGCAGAGAAATACCCACCGGAAGTCCCGGTGCCGACGCTCACAGTTCCTGTATTGAACGACTGGATAAAACTTATGACCGCCGCCGTGTCCGTCGGCCCACCACTATAGTTGTTGCCTGCCCCTGCATGCAGCCCGATCGTCGTGTCGAAGCGCTGACGAACACGGATGTCCGTCGCTCCGCCGCCGCCATTGGAGCCGGCAACATTGTTGGCTAATGCTCCAGGCCCGCCTAGCGTGAGAGCAAGTGTCTGAGCATCGCCGCTAATCGTGCCGGCAACGACCAAGATGCCATTCTGTCCAAAAGCAGTGGCTGGATTACTGACGGTGTTGCCCTGAATCACTGCTGTGAGTTGCGCGTTGCCTCCGTCGACGTGGTCTCCCGTCTGCACCATAATTCCGGCTGAGGCACCACCATACTGGAAGACGGCGTTGTTGGTGATTGTCACGCTAGAATTGGCGCCGCCATCGGTAACGAAGCCGATACCGCTGCCTTGTGCCGAACCGCTGTTCGCCACGCCGGCGACGCCGATCGTGTTCGAATCGATCGTGCCGTTGAACGAGCCGGCGCCTGAGCCGGTGCTTATGCCCAGAGCGGCACCCAGCGCATCGCGCATCGTGTTGTGGGCGATGTTGAAGGTCAGGTTCGCCGCGTCGCCGGTGCCGCCGGAGCTGATCGTGACGCCGCCGCCGCCGGAAACGATGTTCTGGTTGTTGTTCGACAGCGTGTTGCCGAGCCCGGCCGTCGCGCCGCCAAACACCAGATCCGACTGGACG
Source organism: Mesorhizobium sp. B1-1-5 (assembly GCF_006443065.1). Classification (NCBI taxonomy): domain Bacteria; kingdom Pseudomonadati; phylum Pseudomonadota; class Alphaproteobacteria; order Hyphomicrobiales; family Phyllobacteriaceae; genus Mesorhizobium; species Mesorhizobium sp. B1-1-5. The sequence continues at coordinate 42,643 of NZ_VFWS01000019.1, forward strand.
TTGCCGTGCAGATCGAGCTGGAACAGGTCGCCGCGCGCGGAGGTGAAGGTCGAGCTCTGGACCGTCGCGTTGAAGACGCCGTTCGTCGCCTGGAAGACCAGCGCGTCGCCTGATTGATTTCCCGCGGCGGCGTCGGTCGCGAAGGTCGAGCCGGTGATGGTGATGCGGTTGAGGGTTTCGCCATTGTTGTTGAAGACGTGGAAAGCGTCCAGCGCCGCGCCGGTGAAGGTCGAGTTCGAAACCGTGGCGGAGCCCTTGAGGCCGGTGAAATAGACATCGCCCTCGCCGACGCCGCTGACGTTCGTGCCGTTGCTGCCGTTGATGACGACGTGATCGAGCGAGAAGCCGGTCACGTTATTGCCCAGGATGCCGTAGTTCTGGAAGTCGTTCATCTGCATCCAGGCGAACTGGGCGCCGGATGTGTTGTTCAGATAAATGCCGGTGCCCTGCGTCGTGCTGCCGTCGGCGCCGGTCTTGTTGGCGATCGTGCCGCCCGATCCGGCCGAGCCGGTGCCGGTCACGTGCAGGCCGCCGCTGGAGCCGGTCGTGTCGAGAATGATGCCGTTGGCCGAGCCGCCATTCGAGCTGATGCTCTGGAAGATCAGATTGCCGGATCCGATCGTGGTATTGGCAACGTTGAGCGCCGTTGCCTGGCCCGAATTGATCGTGCTGCCCAAGCCGGTCGCGCTGATCGTGCCGCCACCCGTCGCGGTGAAGCCGGTGGCGTTGCTGCTCGAGGTGTTGATGGTCAGCGTGTTGGTGAAATTGATGGTTGCGCCGGTGTTGTTGCTGAGCGCTATGCCGCCGCTCGAAACTGTCGCCGAAATGGTTCCGCCGAAGGTCGCCGTGCCACCGGTGTGAGACGATATGCTGACGACGTTGCCGGCGCTCGTCTTGGCTATGGTGCCGCTGTAGCTGATGGTGTTCGAGCCGCCCGAGACCAGGAACGCCGTGCCCGAGGCGCCGCTCAGCGTGCCCGCGCCAAGATTGACCGCGCCGGCGCCGGTGACGTTGGTGAGCGAAACATTGTTGGAGCCGCCGGTCGATGTCGTCGAGGTAAAATTGATGCCCGTCGTGGTGGCGACGCCATTGAGGTTGATTGCCTGCGCGCCGGTGGAGCTGACCGTGCCGGTGGCGACATTGACTGTGCCGCCATTGGCGGCGCTGAAGCCGGTCGTGCCGCTGCTGGCGATGTCGATGTTGGCGAAGTTGATCGTCGAGGACTGGCCGTTGTTGTTGATCGACACCGCGGTGCCGGTCATCGGCGTGCCGGTGCCGAGATCGACCGTGCCGTTGAAGCTGACATTGCTCGCCGCCGTCGCGCCGGAGATGACGATGCCGCTCGCCCCTCCGTTTGCCGTGACCGCGCCCGCAAAGGTGAAGCTGCCGCCGGCACGGTTGGTGATGCTTGCCGCTGTGCCCGAGCCCCCGGCAGCAATGGAGCTGGCGTTGTCGAAGACGATCGCCGCGCTGCCGCCCGTGACCGTGATCCCACTGCCGCCCGATATGTCGACGTTGGTGCCGTTGATCGTGCCACCCGGACCGGAGGCGCCGCCGAAGGCTATGCCGGTGCCGGTCGCTGCCGTGGTGATGTTGAGGTTGGTCAGCGTCGTCGTGCCGGTGGTGTTGCGCAGGTCGAAGGCAATGCCGGTAGCGCCGGTGCTGGTGACGTTGGTGATGGTGGAGTTCAGCGCGTTGAGGACGACGTCCGTCGCATTGCCGGAGAACGCCACATTGTCGATCGTGGTGCTGGTGGACGGCGTGATCTCGATGCCGGCTATGGTGAAGTTTCGGATCGTCATATGGCTGATCGTGGTGCCGGAGGCGCCCGCGCCATTGTCCTTGATGCCGCGTCCGCCGCCATCGAGGATGAAGCCGTCGATGATGTTGCCGCTGGCCCCAAGCGTGATCGTATTGTTGCCGGCGCTGGTGGTCAGCGTCGCTGCGCCATTGGGCGTCTGGTCGATGATCGAGATGTTGTTGCTGGCGAGTTGGATGGTCGACGGCACCGTCAGCGCCAGGTCGATGTTGCCGTTGGCGAAGCCGCGCAGCTGTTCGCCCGCGGCAAGGTTCAGCGTGTTGTCGGCATTGGTGCTGGCGGCGGTGATGGTGCCGCCGTCGTTGACAAGGACGATGACGTCATTGGTAACCGCCGCCGCCTCGGCTGTCGAAAGCGTCGCCAGATTGCTCTGGTCCTTGCCGCTGCCGTCGCCGGTGGCGCTGGCGCCGACAAAGTAGATCCTGCCGATGCCAAAGCCGAGGCCGGGGCTGGCCTGGAAGTTCACGTCCTGGAAATTGTAATTGCCGGCAACCGGCGCGCTGGACGAGTCGATGCCGACATTGGCGCTGATGGTCGACGACTGGTCGGTCGCCGACTCGCCGTCGCCATAGGTGAAGTTGAGGTTGGTCGTCGAGTTGAGGAAGACGCCGGTGTTGACGCCGGTAATGCTAGAGCTGTTTCCGGCCGCACTGACGTCGCCGAGACGCACCGTCTGGCCGCCGGTGGCGCCACGCAGATCCACGCCGATGGAAGTGCCGGCGCCGGTGGCGTTGGTGACGTCGAAATCGTTGGCCGTGATGGCGGCATTGATCGTCGCGCCGTTGAGGCTGAAGCCAACGGCGTTGTTGTTGCTCAGGCTGATGTCGAGATCGTTGAAGGAAAGCGCCGCGCCGAGCGTGCCGGTGACATCGACGCCGCGCGTGGTGACGTTCTGCAAATTGGCCGTGCCGATGGCAATGGCACCGCCGCCGGACGAGCCGACGCTAGCCAGGGAGATGCCGGCCACGGGCCCATTCGCCGACACAGTCGAGAAATTCAAGCCGAGACTGCCGACGGTGACGTTGCTGAGATCGATGCCTCTGCCGGCCGACGTCGTCGTGATGGTATTGCCGCTTCCGGCCACATTGACCGTTCCGCCCGTGAAGGCCCTGAAGCCGTTACCGGAGGTCGTCGTGATGGCCAGGCCGCCATTGGTGAAATTGACGGTGCCGTTGCTAAGGCCGGCCAGGGAGACAGCTGTGTTGGTGCCGGACCTGATCTGCTTGCTGGCGCCGGAGAAGGTGACGATCGCCGCGGTGCCGTTGTTGATGCCGAAAATGGCAATATGGCCGCCGCCCGCGGCGAAACCATCGGTCAGATTGCCCGAAAGCGTCACCGAACCGCCGGTCAGCTCCTGGATCGAGACCGCCGCGCCGCTGCCGTTGCTGGCGATGGCGCCGGCGTAGGAGACCGTGGCGTTGCCGCCGCTCTGGTCGGTGACCGAGCCGATGTTGAAGGCAGCGCCCGAGCCGGTGTTGGTCAGCGTGCCGGTGCCCAGGTCGAGCGAGCCGGTCACCTGCTGCAGGTTGATGCCGTTGGCCGTACCCGAGAAGCTGGCGCTGACCGAGGTGAAGCCGCCATTGAGGGTGGCCGAAGCGATGTCGACGGCGGTTCCGTTCGAGGTGCTGACGCTGCGCGTGCCGGCGCCTGTCACGTTGACAATGGTGGCGGCTGGCGCAGCGCTGCTGGAGACGCGCAAGCCAGTGCCCGTGGACGTGGTGATGCCCAGCGCGCCGTCGAAGGTGACGGTGGTGGTGCTGGCGGCGTTCTCGATGTTCACGCCGCGGCCGGCCGATGCCGAATTGTCGATCGTGGTGTTGCCGAAGGTGTAAGTGCCGTTCGAATTGAGAACTTCGATGCCGGCGCCGCCGGACGCGGTGACGTTGACCGCGTCGAGATCGACACTGCCGCCGCTGGCGCCGCTGATCAACACGCCCTGCCCGGCAGCGTTGGTGGAGGTGATGCTGTCGAAATGGACGCCGCCGGCGCCGATTGCGCCCTGTAGCGACAGCGCCGTCTGGCCCGTCGCGTTGATCGTGGTCGAGCCGGCAGCGGCGACCGTGAGCACGTTCAGGCCCGAGAAATCGAGACCGGCCGAGGTGGCGATGTCGAGGCCGCCGTTGAAATTGACCGCGCCGCCGGCGGTGCCGCCCGAGATCGACACGCCATTGCCGCCGGCGATCGTCACCTGGTCGGTGAAGGTCACCGCCCCGCCGGTGCGGTTGGCGATGTTGATGCCGCCACCGATCAGCGTGCCGGACGTCGCGCTGTTCGGCAGGATGCCGCGCGAAACCTGGATAGCGCCGGAGCCGCCGTTCACGTCGAGCAGCGTGCCGGCAACGCCGATGTCGTTGTTGATGACCGAGAGATTTCCGGTCAACCCCACGACCTTGATGGCGGTCTGGCCGGCCGCCACATTGCTGATCGTGACGCCTTCGATGGTGATGCCGCTGGCGTTGCTGAAGCCCGACGCGCTCTGGTCGATGAGGAAAGCTGAGCCGCTGGCGCCGCTGAAATCGAAGGTCGTGTGGCGGACCGCGTTATCGCCAAGCAAATGCATGAAGTCGCCGGTGCCGGTGACCACGGTCTCGTCGCCGGTGATGTTGCCGCCGGTGGCGCCTAGGCTGCCATGCACGTTCACCGGCTGGATGGTGCCGATCGAGACGACGTTGCCGTTGCCGAAGCCGGTGATCGTCTGGCCCGAATCGAGCGTGAAGGCGCTGGCGCCGAGATCGATCGGACCGACGAAGGCGAAGTTCTGGGTGCCGGTCAGCGCATCGGCGGCGGCAAGCGAAATGGTGCTGACGCCCATGCTGAGGTTGCCGGTCGTGCCGGCGCTGATAAAGCCGCCTGACTGCGAAACCAGCGTGACCGCGCCCGCCGCCGACCCGAGGTTGGCGTTGCCGGTGAAGAACACGTCGTCGAAATCATAGTCGCCGAGCGTCGGATCGAGGCCGACCGTGTTGACGGTGTAGCCGTTGGTGGCCACGGAGATCGAGGATTCCAGCCCGTCGGTCGAGTCGCCGTCACCGAAGGTGAAGGTGGCGTCGGCCGAGGTCGCCGTGGTCTGGCCGGACGACAGATCGACGCCGATGCCGACATCGGCGATCGAGGATCCTTGCAAGAAGGTGATGACCTTGTTGCCGGTCGTCGAGGACAGATCGATGCCGCGCGAGGTGAGGTCGCCGGTGCCCGTGATGGAGGTAACGCCGAAACCGGCGGCAGTGGACGAGCCGCTGAAGTCGATGCCGGTCTGGTTGGCGCCGACATTGCTGATGGTCGTGGTGCCGAGCAGGACGTTGGCATTGGTGCCGCTGAAATCGATGCCGGCCGTGTTGGCGGCCGAGCCCATCGCCACCGTGGTGGTGCCGGAGAACGTCACCAGGCCGGCATTTGAGCCGATCTCGATGCCGTTGCCGCCGGCACCCGAGGCCGTGACATTGCCGAAGCCTGCAATGGCGCCGCTTGCGACGTTCGAGACCGAAAGACCGTTACCGGTCGCGTTGGTGATCGACAACGCCGTCATGGCGTGGAACGTCGCGGTTCCGCCAAGACCGCCGATCACCGCTCCGCCGCCGCCCGTCGCGCTCAGCGTCGAACCGCTGAAGCTGATCGCACCGCCGGTTGGCGCCGTCGTCGAGCCGATGTCGAAGAGATTGCCGGTTCCGGTCGAGGTGACGCTGCCCGTGAACGCGACCGAGCCGCCGGTGGTGCCATCGATCTTGACCGCCGTGCCCGGCGCGCCTGCCGAGCTGGAGACGTTGGCCGAAACGGTGATCGCCGCGCTGCCGCCGGATACCACGACACCGTTGCCGGTGCTGGAATTGGTGATGGTGCCGCCGATCGAGATGGTGCCGGTGTTGCCAGTCAGGTTGACGTCGTCGCCGTTGACGCCGGTCGTGACCAGGTTGTCGACGCTGACGGTGGCGCCGCTGTTCTGCACCGCGAATCCGGGGACCGCACCGCCGGCGGTCGCCACCGTCGTCGTGCCGTTGAAGGTGTAGGTGCCGCTGGCGACGTTGGTGAGGCGGATGGCATCGGTGCTGGCGCGGCTGATATCGACGGCGCCGAAGCTGACATTGCCGCCGCTGGTGTTCGAAATGACGATGCCGCTGACATCGGTAGCCCCTGAGCCGTCCACCTTGACGCTGTCGAAGGTGACGCCGCTGCTGCCGATGACGAGTCCGCTCGCGCCGCCGAGCTGGATGCCCTTCTCGGTCACGCCGCCGCCCGTCGCGATTGTGTTGGTGCCGGTGACGTTGAGCGTGCCGCCGTTGACGGCGCTGAAGGCAAAGCTGCCATCGGTGGTGAGGTCGAGACCGCCAGTAAAGTTGATCGTGCCGCCGGCATTGCCGCCCAGATCGATGGCATTGCCCGAACCAGTGACGTTGGCGGTGATCTTGCCGGCGAAAGTGACCGAGCCGCTTGTCAAGCCGCTGATCGTGACGGCCCTTCCGGAGCCTGTCTTGTTGATGGTGCCGTTGTAGGTGACGTTCGGCGTCGACGCGGAGACGACGAAGGCGTCGCCCGCCGTGCCGGCGATTGAGCTCAGATTGTCGAAGGTCAGCGTGCCGGCGGTGCCGCCGCCGATGTTGATACCGGTGGCCGCCCCGGTGATGTCGAAATTGTTGAAGGTGGCGGTGCCGCTGTAGGCGCTGATCGCGAGCGCCGTGCCGGCAATGCCGCTGATCGTGGTGTTGGTGAAGGAGGTCGTGGCGCCTGAGCTGTTCAGCTTGATGCCGGTCTGCGCGGACTGGACGATCAGATTGGTGACGCCGATGGCGCCCGAGGCGCCGGTCAGGTCGAAAGCGGTGACGGCGCTGGTGACGGTGACGCCGTTGACCGTCAGGCTGCTGATGCCCGCGCCGTCGATCGCCGAGCCGGAGCCGGCGTTGCTGACGCTGAGGTTCTGGACGAGGTTGCCGTTGGCAAGGTCGATGGCGCTGCCGCCCGAATTGATGAGCGTGGCGCCGCCATTGCCGAACGGATCGGCCTGTGTTGCACCGCTGACGACATTGGTGCCGGTGACGTTGGCCGGGGGCGCGCCGAGATCCACCGTTGCGCCATTGGCGAAGGAGACGAGCGACTGGCCGGCGGCGAGCGTGAAGCCGTCGGCATCGGTGTTGATGACGGAGCCGTTGTTGACCAGGACGAAGATGGTGTTGGACGGCGCCCCGAGATCGTCCGCCATGGCGGCGCTGATCAGGTCGTTGACGCTCGAACCGTTGCCGGCGCCGGTGTTGCCGTCGCCGACGAAGACGATGTTGGCGGTGTCGAACAACTGCGGCCCGATGAGCGCCGTATCGTTCAAGGCGTAGCTGCCGCCGCCTGCCATCAGGCCGCGCATGTCGAGCGAGGCGACCGTGCCGGTGATCGAGGCGCCACCAGCGGTGCCGAAGGAGAAGGCGGTGTTGGCGGAGACGCCGGCCGCGCCATTCGTGCCCATCTGCACGCCGGTGCCGGCCGAGATGACGCCGCTGCCGATGGTGACAGAGCCGCCGGTGGTGCCGGAGAGGTCGATGCCCGTCGAGGTACCGCCACCGGAAATGTCGAGCGTCGCAGCGGTGAAGGTGGATGTGCCGGACATGCTGAGGCCGGTCTTGCCGGTCTGCAGGTTGGTGATGTCGATATTGCCGAAGGCGATGGTGCCGTTCGCGCCGATGACGTTGATGCCGTTTTGGCTTGGATTGTCTATCGCGACATCGCCGAAGGTGACGGCGCCCGAGTTGCCAATGAGCCCGATCGCCTGGGTGGTCGCATTGTTGACGGTGACCTTGCCGCCGAAGCCGACCGTGGCAGAGCTGCCGCCCACCACAATGCCGCTCGCAACATTGGAGATGGTCGTCGTGCCGGTGACGTTGAAGCTGCCTGTCACCGCCCCAAGGCTGAGACCGGTCGAGCCCGGGTCGGTGCCGGTGTGGCTGAGGCTGGACAGCGTGACATCAAGCCCGATATTGGCCGCCCGCAGGCCGTTGATCGTGTTGCCGGACACCGTCCCGCCGGCGATGGAAAGCGTGCTCGTTCCAGGGCTCGAGACAACATCGACCCCGATGCGATTGTTCTGCGCATTGACCGTATCGAACGCGTAGGCGCCGGTGCCGACAATTGACAGGCCGGTGCCGCCATTGTTCGCAACCGTTGTCGTGCCGGTGAAGGTGAAATTGCCATTGGCCAGCGCCAGGCCGGCGCCGGTGTTGCCTGTCGAGCCGATATTGGAGGCGCTGATGCCGCTCGTGCCGTCAAATCGCACGCCTGCCAAACTCGCGCCGCTGACCGACATGCCCGCCAGCGTGACGCCGGTGACATTGGTGCCGTGGATGCCGTTGCCATTGGCGACGCCGGCGATGTTGAAATCGAGCAGCGAAGTGTTGCTGGCGACCGTAACGGCATCGCCGGCGCCCGTATTGGTCAGCGTCGCCGCGCCGTTCGCGTCAGAGACGACCTGGTCGTGCTGGACATTGTCGCCGGTGACGTTGACCGGGACGCCGCCGAGCGAGAAGGTGCGGCCGTTGCCGAAGGAGGCCATCGTCTGGCCGGCATCGAGCGTGAAGCCGCCAGCGGCGTTGATCGGCGTGTTGGCGGCGTCATTGACCAGCACGAAGATGGCCCGGCCGTCATGGTTGTTGTCGGCATCGGTGATGGATGCCAGGTTCGAAATCGAAGAGCCGTCGCCGGAGCCGTTCGCGCCGACGAAGAACAGATGCTGTTGGTCGAAGAGCTGACCGCCGCTGAAGGTTGTCGTGCCGAAGGCATAGGTGCCGAGCGTCTGGTTCAGGCCGCGCGCGTCGAGCGAGGCGGCTTGTCCCGCGATCGAGCCGCCGCCGAAAGTGAAGTTGGCGTTGGCCGAATTGGCCAGCGAGCCGGAAATGCCGAGGCGCACGCCGGTGTCGACGCCCGAGATGCTGCCGCCATTGGTGAAGGTGATCGTTCCACCGGTCGTGCCGGCGAGGTCGATGCCGATGGTGTTGGCGGCGTTGGTGCCGGTGAGCTTGAGCGACTGCGCGGTGAAATTGGTCTGGCTGTAGGAGAAGTCGATGCCGGTGCCGATGCCGAGTCCGGAAATTACGATGTTGCCGGCGACCACCGCGGCATTGACACCATTGAACCTTATGGCGTCGTCGTGGACATTGGTGATGTCGATGTCGCCGAAGCGGATCGTCGCCGGCGAATCGGCGATCACGATGCCCGCCGAGGCCGTGTTCGAGATGGTCGTGGCGCCATTGACCGTGAAGCTGCCCGACAGGTTGTAGAGCACGACGCCGGACGTGCCGCCGTCCTGGGTGATGGAATCCAGCACGACATGGGCAGTGATCGGGTCGATGAAGACGGCGGTGCCGCCATTGCCCGAAATGGTGCCGCCGGTGGTGGTGAAGCTGCCGCCGCTCGACGTGCCTTGCACGGTTATGCCGCGATCGGTGTTGTCCAACGCATTGACGGTGGCGAAGGTGTAGGTGCCATGCCCCGTGACATCGAGGCCGTCGTCGCCATTGTTCTGAAGCAGCGTCGTGCCGGTGAAATTATAGGTGCCGTCGCCTTCGATATGCAGGCCGTCGAGGCCGTTGTTCCGCGACGTGAAGTTCGAGGCATTGACGCCGGTCGACGTGCCGGTGAAGTCGGCACCGTTGCCGCCGGCGCCGTCGACCGTGACGTCAGTCAGCTTCGTGCCGGTGACGTTGTTGCCGAAGATGCCGTCGCCCCCGCCGGTGATGGTGATGCCGCTCAGCGTGTTGTTGTTGGCAAGCGAGATGACCGGGTTGGCGGCGTTGGTGCCCTGGATCGTGCCGTTGCTGCCGCCGAAATTGTAAGTGCCGACGCTGCCATTGGCGAGTTTGGCCTGGACGCTGCCGCCACCGCCGATGACGATCTGGCCATCGGCAAGCGTTACGCCGGCGGTGGTGATGTTGCCTTTGCCGCCTAGGGCTACGACGATGCCATTCGCCCCGGCGCCCGCAACCGCGTTGTCGAGCGTCGTCGGGTCGCCGATCGTGCCAAGGCCGAGGGAATCGTTATCGCCGTTGGCGAAGAAGAATTTGCCGAAGGCGGCGTTGGTGGCGGCGTTGATCGCCACGCGCGTCGTCGTGCCGGCGACCTTGTCCTGGTTCTCCAACCTGACGCCGATGTCGCCGCGCACGCGCTCGTTGAGCCGCTTGCGCAGGCCCGGGCTGACCGTGGAGACGAGGTCCGCCGAATCATCGGCGGAAGCGCTCTTGCCGGGCACGTTGAAAGGCACCGTCAGCCGGATGCTGCCGGCGAACTGGGTATTGTCGCGATTGTCGTTGCGCACCTCACCGGCGAAGGTCAGCGACGTGCCGGTGCCGATGACATCGCCGATCGTGTATTCGATGCCCGCCTTGGCGCCGGTGATCGAGTGGTCGTCGCCGTCCGGATCGGCGAAATGATAGGCGCCGATATCGAAGCGCAGCGACTGGTTTTCCGGCAGGTCGATCGGCGCCTGGACGCCGACCTCTCCCTCGATGCCCCAGGCGGCATAGGTGCGGCGGTCTATGGCCGAGATTTCTTCCAGCAGCTGGTTGCCGACCAGAGACAGCGTCGAATCGATGCCGTTCGAGCCGCGGTCCTTGCTGATCGGCAGATAGACATTGACATGCGCGTCGTATTTCGAGGTGATCGCCTCGAGCCCGAGCGTGGTGGCGACGAACTGGTGGCTGTTGTCGTTCTGGATGTTGAGATAGGCGTAGCCGCCGATCATCAGATCGGGATTGACGATGCGGCGAATGCCAAGGCCTACGTCCTGGCCGAAACCATCGTCGAAATCATATTTCGAGCGGACATCCAGGAACAGGACGGATTCGAGGTTCTGCTTGACCGGAAGGAAGCCTTCGAGCGCGGAGTAGCCGCTGTTGCTGTCGGCGCCGATGATGGCGCGGATCTGCGGTTGCCACAGGCTGGCATCCTGGGCATGCGCGGCAAGGCCCGACAGGGCGAGGGCGACGGTCGTCAGCGCGGAGCTGCGCAGCAAAATACCCGACCGACGGGATGCAGCCAACGCTCCGCCGTGCTGCTTGTGGCGCCCTGCAGTCTCCCCCCGACGTTCAGTCAGCCCTTTGCGCGAACGCATATACCCGTCCCGGCCGCCGCCATGCTCTTCCGCTGGAATACCAGATACTATTGTATTGCATGGTATTGCACCGCAATTAACGGTTGAGGTACCGTATTAACATAGAATTTGGAGTCCTGTGGTAGTAGAGCAACACCGATTTTTTCTCCGACGACTCGGACTCACTAAGCCGGCTACAGGCGCCGAAGTTGTAATGCGAGAATTGGAGCTATATTAGTGAATTTTAATGTACAGAGGCGATCAGGATATTTGGCCGCCGGCCTCAGCGCGGTTTTGTTGCTGACAGGTCCTGCCATGGCTGAAGATGCCAAGCCCGCCGAGACGAAGCCGGCCGACGCCAATCCCTGGGTGGTCAACTGCTCCTCAGGGTCGACCGGAACGGAGCTGCAATGCCAGGTCTCGCAGAATCTTACCGAAGCCAAGACCGGCCAGCGGGTGCTGACCGTGACCGTGCGCGGTCAGCAGAACGCCGCCGGGTTTGCCATGCTGCTTGCCCTGCCGCACGGGCTGTTCCTGCCTTCGGGCGCCTCGTACCAGATCGACAGCGGCAAGAAGGCAACCGTGGCCATCCAGACCAGTGACCAGAACGGCGCCTATGCCGCGGTGCCGCTGGCGCCCGAGCTGGTCAAGGCGATGCGTTCTGGGACGACCCTGAACATCGGCATGGAATCGGTGACGCGCAAACCGGTGACCATTCCGGTTTCGCTGAAAGGCTTCGGCGCAGCGATCGACAAGCTCGAAGCGACCAAATAGGGCACTGTAAATTGCTCAGTCGCAAGATCGAACCCGGCTGGAAGCTATACGAAAACAGCCCCGCACCTCGCTGTCATCAATATGCTGGCAGATAGCTTTGCGAACAGGCCAGCAGCTTAGTCGGTCCAGACACCAAATCGCGGTCGCAGAGCCGAATTCGACCGGCAGATCGTCAGGGCCGGATGCAAAGCCGGCTCCTCATCACGCCGCCTGACTGTGAAGTTCCGCTTCATAGCCCATCGACGTTATCGCCAATAGTCGATCGCGGGCAGCGGCCTTAGATCTGCCGGGCAAGTCTGGACGCACGCCGCAATTCGGCAGTGCGGCGCCATCGAGGCCCAGATACGCGATGTTCAGGAGAGCGACACCATGCCAGACGCGACATTTTCCCGACGCGACGTCCTTTGGACCGGTGCGCTCACCATCGGGGCCGCTTTCGCCGGGCCCCTCGGACTCGCCGCCGCGGAACGCGGCCGAGGCCCGGAGCCGGCGTCCTGGGTGGATTCGGCGACACCCGAGGTGACGCATCGCATGATCGAGACGAACGGGATCCGCTTGCATGTAGCAGAACAGGGTGAAGGTCCGCTCGTCATCCTCTGTCATGGCTTTCCCGAATGCTGGTATTCCTGGCGCCATCAGCTTGGCGCGCTGGCGAAGGCCGGGTTTCGCGCCGTGGCGCCCGACTTGCGCGGCTATGGGCGGAGCGATCGTCCGGAGGAACTCGAGAAATATACGATCCTCCATGACATCGGCGACATGGTGGGCCTCGTCGACGCTCTGGATGCGCAACAAGCCGTGATCGCAGGCCACGACATCGGCGCCGCGATCGCCTGGCAAACGGCGCTTCTACGCCCCGACCGCTTCCGCGCCGTGATCGCGTTCAGTCCGCCGTACCGCTCGCGGGGATTCGGCGACGCCGGGCCGCCGACGACGCTGATGCCGCGAACCGAGGATGCCCTGTTTTACCAGCTCTACTTCCAGAGCCCGGAGGCCGAGGCGGCACTCGGTCGCGATCTTCGTCGCACCTTCCGCTCCATGTTCTACTCGCTTTCGGGCGACAGCCCGCCATCGGCCAACGCCGGGGGATTCGCCGCGGGGATGGTTCCTCGGAACGGGGACTTCCTCACCAATCCGGCGTCCCTGCCTTCCTGGATCGGCGAATCCGACATCGACGTTTATGTCGAGATGTTCGCGCGGAGCGGATTCCGCGGCGCCCTGAACTGGTGGCGCAACATCGACCGCAGTTGGGAACTCATGGCCGCCTTTGGCCAGGCCCAGGTCGCCGTTCCAGCGCTCTACATCGCGGGCGACCGCGATATCATCCTTGACGTGTTTCGACCAATCATCGCCAAGCAATCGGCGCTGGTTCCCAAGATACGGCCGGCGATCATCCTGCCGGGTTGCGGCCATTGGACCCAGCAGGAACGTGCGCCGGAGGTGAACTCGGCGATGATCGATTTTCTTCGCAGCCTATAGCCGAGGAAACGCCGGCTTGGCATGCCGCGGTGTTCGGGCCGCGGTCTCGTGAACGAAACCCAACGAGGGGAGCTCGCATGTCGCCGCAAATCGTGTTCCTGACCCATCTCATCCTGGGCTATGTCCCATGGCTGCTTTGCTTCGGCGCATATATCTGGCCGAGGCTCAGGGCGATGGATCATTTCGATGCGCAACGGGCCATCGCGGCCCTGCATAGCTTGCGCCTCTTCGGGCTTGCCTTCCTCCTTCCTGGCGTGGTTGGCCCCAATCTGCCTGACGGCTTCGCCACGTTCGCAGCCTATGGCTACTTCGCAACCGGGGCGCTGGCCTTGCTGGCGCTGCTCACGATCAGGGTGCGACCGTTGTTTTGGCTGCTCGTCATCGCCTTCAATCTCGTCGGGGTGGCGGACATCGCCGTCGACTTTTACGACGCGGTCCGGGTCGACCTTCCTCAAGTCGCTGGCGAACTCGGCGCCATGTACGCATTCCCGGTCATCTACATGCCGTTGCAGATGATCACGCACTTGGCCGCTTTCTACCTGCTTGTGCGTTCTCGGTCGAACGCCGTTTCCTCTTTCGCCGGCGATGCGCCCGCATCACCGGCCCGGAGGAACTAAAAGGCCATGGCGTCACGACGGAGGGCGATCGCTCGGCGTCGGAGTTGGCCTCCTGCTTTGCAATGCCGAGAGACGGTTAAGCAGGTTCAGGGTGATCCTCCCCACGTCGTTCATTGCTTTGCCGGCAGGCAGCGCGCCGCACCAGGCGACCGAACTTGCCGAAAAGATCAGGCCACCCGCAGCAAGATTTCGTAAGGTCATTTCGGCGCAGCGACGCCCGGCGCGCTCTTCATCCCCGCCCGCGTACCAGCGCGAGGGATCCTGGAAGAAGCCGGCCGGAAAGTCCGTCGCGCGGGCGATCACGACGGTGTCTGCCGACGTGCCCAGGGCCGGGTTCGTCGCATCCACCTCGTAACCCGCGGCGGCACCCAATACGATGCCTTCCGAACCGAAGGTTTCGTCCTCGATGCCTTCAAACAGCCATGCGCATTCCGGCGCGTGGCTTTCGGACGTTCGCGTGAACGGACGCGCGCCCTCGAAACCCATCAGCGAAATCGCGCCGCCGACCAGTGAAAACTCGCCCCGGCCCCGGGAGCGAAGGTGGCCGCCAGGCTCGTTGGTTATCGACAGATATTGTTCGCTGACCGGGCCGTCCCATGTGCGGCCAGGTTCCAGGGGCGAGCGGCGCAGTTCCATCAGGTCGTCCTTGAAGGCGACCGTTCCGGCAAAGCCGTTTCCGCCGAGATAGGCGATGCTGCCGCCCTCGGCCGCAAATTGCCGCAGTGCCCCTTCCATCTCGGTCGACATGTATTCCGGATGGCTTCCGGTCACGACGGCACGATGCCCGCGGAGAGCTTCGATCCCCTGCCGATGCAGCTCGTGATCGGTGACGATGTCGAGCGCGATGCCGTTCTCGTTGCAGAATCTGAGGAAGTGCAGATCGACCGGCAGGTTGTGAGGGCAGCCGCATAGCGGGTAGTTGTAGTCGTCCCGCAATGTCACCTTGGGTTTGCGATAGGAGCAGATCGACACGCCGCTGAGATCGGAGTGATAGTCGTAGAGCGACTTGAGGCTGTTTGCGATGGCAAAGCGGTGTCCGCGATCGTCGCACTTCCATTCATAGAGATGGTCGGGGAGATACTCGTCCGCGTAAGCGAGATAGGTCGCGGTCGGCAGCAGATAAAGCAGCGGTGACGACGCACGCGCGCAGGTGACGAAGAACACGATGCGCTCGTAGCCGCCGTCCCATTCCACCTGGAAAGCGTATACGCCCGGCTTCGCATTCTCGGGCACCGCGGCACGGTGGGAAGCGGGCCAATCGAGCGGTCCCATGTCATCGTCATGGCAATGGACGGCATCGTAGTGCGAAGGCACGAGCCGGGGGTCGAAGCTCGATCCGTCCCAGCGCGCCGATGTCACGCAGAATGTAGGTTGATTGATCGCATCGAGCGCCAGCGGAACCGGTCCGCCTGACGACGGGATCGGTCCCGTCGTCAGCAGGGTCGGGAAATCCCAGGCGATTGGCCCTTGGGAAGTCTCCAGCCGAATAGCTGCAAATCTCGCATTGAGAGTCAGCTCGCTTCGAGAGCCGCTCGCGCCGAAGAGGATGTCGCGCCCTTGTGGATGCCATTCGGCGTCGCGCAGGCGCCGCTTGAATTCGTAAGGGGCGAGGAGGTCGTGAGATTTCAGCGTGAAGAACGGCTCCTCCTCATGCATGCCGAGCTCGACTGTCAGCCAAACCCCTTGCGGAACCGGCGCAGACAACAGACGATCGTTCCTCGTTTCCAAGGCGATCGCCCCATCGCGAAGGCCCAGCAGAAAGGAGCCCGCTTCCAGGATCGTGCGCGGCCCCGTGTTGCGGGTGAGAAACAGCTCAAAGCGGATGCCCTTGACGGCAGGCGCTTTTGCAAGCTCCTCGGCGCGCAGGCGAAGGTACGATCCATGATCGAAGCTGCGATGGGCGTCCGGCTCGGATGTCGCCTCGATTGGCCAATCCACAAGGTCCGCGGCTTGTGTGTCCAGCCGGCATATCCGCACTCTTTCCACCGGCCGGCTGCAGGAGAGGGCAAGTTCCACCCGCTGGCCGGGCCTTACGCTCCAGGGCGTGGCATAACCGGCAGCGCTCATCGCTCCATGGTCAACCAAGCGGCGCATCGATCGTGCCTCTCAAATCCATGAATGACGGAGCGACTTCGCGGTCTTGGTTCCAGATCGACCGGTTGTCGCGCATGCCCCTCAACCACTACCGCAACCCAGCTGATTTGTATATGCTTGTATAGGTAAGTTCGATCCATTAGGCTCAAGGCGAGATCGTCAACCAGCCGTGCCAAGGAGGATCGCATGCGCAACGCTCCGCTCTTCGACCTGTCGGGCCGGAAAGCGCTTGTCACCGGCGCAAGCCGCGGCATCGGGCGTTCCATTGCCGAGGCGCTGAGCGCGGCCGGCGCCGATGTCGCCGTCACGGCACGCAGCCTTGCCTCGCTTGCGGAGACGACGGCAGCCATCCGCGCCGCCGGCGGGGTGGCGCATGCCATCGCCCTGGACGTCACCGATGTCGGCCGCTGCAGGGCGGCGACGGCCGAGGCCGCCGGCCTGCTCGGCGGTCTCGATATTCTCGTCAACAATGCCGGGATGGAGGAAGTCCGCCCCTCGCTCGATGTCGACGAAGCGCTTTGGGACAGGATCGTCGACACGAACCTCAAAGGCGCATTCTTCTGCGCCCAGGCTGCCGCGCAGCACATGAAGGACGCCGGCCGGCCGGGCGTCATCATCAATCTTTGCTCGCTCACCTCCGAAGTCGGGATTCCGACGGCTGTGCCCTATGGCTCGTCGAAGTCGGGTCTGCTCGGCATGACGCGCGCTCTGGCGGCCGAGTGGGCGGATCTGGGGATCAGGGTCAACGCCATCGCCCCCGGCTATTTCAGGACGGCAATGACGGAAGTGTTCTACGGCAATGAGGCATGGCGGCAATCGATGCTCGCCAAGATCCCGCAGCACCGCTTCGGCGACCTGTCGGACCTGCACGGGATCGCTGTATTCCTCGCCTCCGATGCCTCGGCCTATATCACCGGTCAGTCCATCCCGGTCGATGGCGGCTTTCTCGCGTCGATCTGAGTGGCCTCCGATCAGCTATGCTCGCGTTGGCAGGATCCAGAAAATGCTGGCAGCCATTATACATACATGTATATACTTTTGCAGGCTGGCACTACCTGCGGTCCTTGCCCATGTTGCCGGTCTCACGGTCTTCCAGGCGTGTGACCGGCCATCGCCAGCCGCCACCGCGTTCCAGGAGAAGGAGCAGCCATGTCCGATATCAGCTTCCACGACCTGTCGACCCTCGATGCCGACCAGCGGGCCAGCCTGTTGAGGCGCGCCGAAGCCGATCTTTCGGTCTTCGTCGAAAAAGCCCGTCCGATCATCGAGGCGGTCAGGACCGAAGGTGACGCCGCCCTGCTTCGGTTCGCGCGCGAGTTCGACAAGGCCGATGTGGCCGATGGCGGGCTCAAAGTCTCGGAAGCGGAGGTCGACGCGGCATTCGACAAGGTCGAGAAGGATGTCGTGGAGAGCATCCGGTTCGGTATCGAGAACATCAGGCATTTCCACGAGGAGCAGCGTCCGGAAACGATGTGGCTGAAGGAAATTCGGC
The DNA here is from genome assembly GCF_006443065.1 of Mesorhizobium sp. B1-1-5. NCBI lineage: Bacteria > Pseudomonadati > Pseudomonadota > Alphaproteobacteria > Hyphomicrobiales > Phyllobacteriaceae > Mesorhizobium > Mesorhizobium sp. B1-1-5. Next base: position 59,973 of record NZ_VFWS01000019.1, read on the forward strand.
CGGGCGCCTATGCGGGTGACAGATACACCCCGATCGCCTCCGTGGCGCTTTACGTTCCGCGCGGCAAGGGTGCGTTCCCGTCGGTGACGATGATGACCTCGGTTCCGGCTGTGATTGCCGGCGTGCCCCAGATCGCGATCGTGACGCCGCCGACTTCCGATGGGTCCGTCGATGCCGCGACCCTGGTCGCCGCACGCCTTGCCGGCGTCGAGACCGTGTACAAATGCGGTGGCGCCCAGGCGGTCGCCGCTGTCGCCTACGGCACCGAGACGGTGAAGCCCGCCGTCAAGATCGTCGGGCCGGGCAGTCCCTGGGTGGTGGCGGCAAAGAGCCTGCTGTCCTCGGTCATCAACACCGGCCTTCCGGCCGGCCCTTCCGAAGCCATCATCTTTGCCGATGACAGCGTCGATGGCGGCCTTGCCGCGCTGGACCTTTTGATCGAAGCCGAGCACGGGCCGGATTCCTCGGCCTATCTGGTGACGCACAGCCGCAAGGTCGCCGAGGCCGCGCTTGCCGCGCTGCCGCAGCATTGGTCCCGCATGAGCGAACAGCGCGTCGAATTCTCGCGCGCTGTGCTGACCGGAAAGCGCGGCGGCATCGTGCTGACCACGTCCCTGGAGGACAGCTATCGCTTTATCAACGACTACGCTCCGGAGCATCTCGAGATCCTGTCGAAGGAACCGTTCGCGCATCTCGGATACATCACCGAAGCGGCCGAGATCCTCATGGGTCCGCATACGCCGGTGACGCTCGCCAACTTTGTCCTCGGGCCCAATGCCGTGTTGCCGACCAGCCGGTGGGCGCGCACCTATGGGCCGCTGTCGGTCACGGATTTCGTCAAGCGCTCGTCAGTCGGTTATGTGACGTCGGCGGCCTATCCGGAACTCGCCCAGCACGCGCGCAGGCTCGCCCGCTACGAAGGCTTCAGCTCGCATGAAAACGCGGTGTCGGAAATCCGCAGCCGCTATCTCTCGGTCTGAGCGGAAGCGAAGGCGATGAAGGCCGCGCGACTTTACGGACCCGGCGACTTGCGCGTTGAGGATATCGCCGCCCCGGGCGTCCCCGATGCGGGCTGGGTGAAGCTCAAGGTGGACGCCGCGGGCATCTGCGGTTCCGACCTGCACAATTTCCGCACGGGCCAATGGATAAGCCGCTCGCCTTCGACGGCCGGCCATGAATTGACGGGCACGGTGGTCGCCGTCGGCGAGGGCGTCGACACCATCGCCATTGGCGACCGGGTGGTCGCCGATTCCCGCTTCTGGTGCGGAGAGTGCGCGCAATGCCGTGCCGGCAGGCGCCATCTCTGCACGTCGCTAGGCTTCGTCGGCGAAATATGCGACGGCGGATTTGCCGAACAGGTCGTGCTCCCCGCGCGACTGTTGCATAGCGTCGATGCCGCGCTTGATGCACGGGTGGCGGCAATGGCCGAGCCGCTCGCCGTTGCGCTGCACGCGGTGCGACGTCTGCCGAAAGCAGCGGCCTCGGTGCTTGTTCTCGGCTGCGGGACCATTGGCGGCCTTGCCGCGTTGCTGCTGTCGCGGACGTTCGCGGGCACCGTGCTGATCGCCGACCGCAACCAAGGCCGCTGCGCTCGCGTCGCGCGCGTGACCGGCGCCACGATCGTCGATCTAGACCCGCACGCCATCGCCTCAGCGACTGCGAATACCCCCTTGCTCGCGGCCGTCGAGGCGACAGGCAGCGTCGCCGCGCTCAGTCGGTTGCTGGGTGTTCTCGGCCCGGGCGGTACCATTGCGATGGTCGGCATCTTCCACGGCCGGCTCGACATCGACCCCAACATGCTGGTCGAGCGGGAGATCGCGTTGCTGGGCTGCCACGCCTTCGCCGACGAGCTTCCCGATGCCATCCGGATGCTGGGTGAGCTGAGCGAGCCGCTGATCGGCCTGATCGACCGCGAGATCGGCCTGGATGACGTCCCCGCGGCCTATCGGCGGCTGCTGGAAGGCCAGGGCGACGGCTTGAAAACAATCATCCGAATGCGGCAACCCCTTGAGCATTCCTGATTTCCGATGCTTGCCGGAAAGGACATCTGAAATGAACACTCTGCCCGATACGGCCAGCCCCCTCTACGAGAAGGTCAAGGACTACATCCTGACGAACATCGGAACTGGCCGGTGGAGCAAGGACCGCAAGCTGCCGTCCGAAAATGAATTCGTGGCAGCGCTTGGCGTCTCCAGGATGACGATCCACCGTGCCTTGCGGGAACTGACCTCGGCGGGATTTCTGATCCGGCTGCAGGGCGTGGGAACATTCATCGCGCCGCCGCGGCCGCAATCGGCCCTGATCGAGATCAACAATATCGCGGCCGAGATCCTGGCACGCGGCAACAAGCATCGTTCCGAGGTTCTCGTCCTCGAAAAAATCATGCCGGAAAAGGAGCTTGCGCTGTCCTTCGAGTTCGCCAGGCGCTCGTCGGTCTACCATTCCGTCGTCGTCAATTTCGAGAACGATCTGCCCGTGCAGTTGGAAGAGCGCTTCGTCAATCCGAGCCTGATCCCCGACTATGACAAGCAGGATTTTTCCAAGACCGCGACCTACGACTATCTGATGCAGAAAACACCGGTGACCGAGGTCGAGCATATCATCTCGGCCATTCCGGCCGATGCCGAGACGGCGCGGCATCTGGGCATCGATGCCGGCAGCTGCTGCCTGCTTCTGTACCGCCGGACGTGGACGGGAGCGATCGTCGCCACCATCAGCAAGCTGACCTATGTCGGCAGCCGCTATTCGCTCGGCAGCCGGTACTCTCCTTCCAAAAACGGCTGATCGCGGCAAGGCGAGCCTTGTTCCGGCGCAAATCGCGTGACGGATTTCCTGGATGCGATCGACCCCAATGCCATGCGGCAAACGGATGCGGCCCGATGCCCTGGAAGCCGCGGATTTCGAGCGCTCCAGCTTGTATATGCATGTATGTATTTTCGCCTTGACATTCACCGCCGCTGACGTTGAGTATCCTTGCGCTTCCATTGAAGCGGCAGGTAAGACGCCGAGCCACAGTGCCGCAAGAGCATAAGCCCGCATTCATCCAGGCCGGATATGCAGTTCAAAGAGCGGCGCGATCATAAAGGGGAACAGAGATGATGCGTGACCTAGCAGGACAATTTCGTGCACTCGCCGTGGCCGCCGCCATCGTGTTCGCCCCGGCGGCCTATGCCGCCGACACGGCCATTCCCGCGACGCCTGAAGCGGGAACCTTCAAGATCGGCATCGAGCCATGGCTCGGCTATGGCCAGTGGCACGTTGCCGAGGCCAAGGGCCTGTTCAAGGCAAGCGGGTTGTCGGACGTCCAAATCGTCAACTTCGCGGAAGACAAGGACATCAACGCCGCGCTCGCGAGCGGCCAGCTCGATGCCGCCAACATCGCGACCCATACCGCGATGGGTATGGTTGCGGCGGGCCTGCCGGTGAAAATCGTGCTGCTGCTCGATGTCAGCATGACGGCCGACGCCATGATCGCCGGCAAGGATATTTCCTCCGTCGCCGATCTCAAGGGCAAGCAGGTCGCCTTCGAGGAGGGCACGACCAGCGACATCCTACTCAAATACGCCCTTGCCAAGAACGGCCTGTCTATCGCCGATGTGCAGCCGGTGCCGATGCCGGCGGCCGACGCCGGCAGCGCGCTGATTGCCGGACAGGTCCCGGTCGCGGTCACCTACGAACCTTATCTCACCGCGGCGAGGGCGCAGAACAAGGACGTCAAGCTGCTCTTCACCGCCGGCGAGGATCCCGGCCTGATCAGCGACGTGCTTGTGGTGCGTGACGAGGTGATCAAGTCGCGGCCCGGCCAGGTGCTTGCCATGATTAAGACCTGGGATGCGGCCCTGAAGGACTATAACGGCGATACCGCTGGCGGCCGCGCTATCATTTCCAAGGCCGTCGGTTCCAGTGTCGAGGACCTCAACACCGCCTTCGACGGCGTGCGCTATTATTCTCTCGCCGAGAACAAGAGCGCTCTGACCGGCGAGTTCTCCACCAAGACGTTTGCCGATGTCGAAGCCGCCGCCAAGAATGCCGGGTTGCTCCAGGCCGACGTGACGCCGGAGCAGATGATAGACCCGTCATTCGTCAAGGCCGCGGAATGATGAAGGCTGCGTCGCGGTGGTAGCGCGGATGTCCGAGCAGCGTGCCGCCAAAACGAGCCAGTCCGGCCCCGCGCAAGGACCGGCTGCGCGACCGGTGCCGCGCCGCCGATCCTCCGGAATCGGCGCGCCCATCACACGCTCGCGCTTCCTGATGATCGCCGTGGTCGTTTTTGCCGGCCTCGGCCTCGCCTGGTGGGCGGCAACGGGCCTGGAGCTGGTGAAGCCCATCTTCCTGCCCTCGCCGGAAAGCGTGGCGGGGCAGCTCGGCAAGCTCTGGAGCGACGGCACGCTGTGGCTGGACCTCAAGGCCTCGATATACCGCATCTCCATCGGCTTCCTGATCGCCTCGGCGCTGGCGATACCGATCGGCGTGCTGATCGGCAGCTTCAGGGTCTGGGAAGCTGCTGTCGAGCCGCTGGTGGATTTCATCCGCTACATGCCGGTGGTCGCCTTCGTGCCGCTTTCCATCCTCTGGTCGGGCACCGGCGACGCCCAGAAGTTCCTGATCATCTTCATCGGCACGTTCTTCCAGCAGGTCCTGATGATCATGGACAATGTGAAGCGGGTGCCGACGGATTTCGTCGGCCTCGGTAGGACGCTCGGCCTGCCGGACCGCAAGATCCTGACGCGCATCGTGGTGCCCAGCGCCCTGCCGGGCATCTGGGACACGCTGCGCATCAGCCTGGGCTGGGCGTGGACCTGGCTCGTGCTGGCTGAGCTCGTCGCGGCGACGTCCGGCCTCGGCTACCGCATCACCGTGTCCCAGCGTTATTTCCAGACGAACACCATCATCGGCTACATCCTGCTCTTGGGCGTGCTCGGTCTCATCACCGACCAGGTGATGAAGGCGCTGGGAAAGGTGCTGTTCCGGCAGGAAGGGCACGCGCAATGAGGTTCGGCCGATGAGCTTGCCCAAACTGCGCATCGAAGGCCTCCACAAGAGCTTTGGCACCGGGGAGCGGCGCACGCAGGTGCTGCGCGACATCAATCTCGACCTTGCCGACAACGAGTTCGTCTCGCTGGTGGGCACGTCGGGTTGCGGCAAGAGCACGCTGCTGTCGATCGTGGCCGGGCTGCAGGATTTCGACGCGGGCGAGCTCGATATCGACGGCTCGCCGATCCTCAAGCCGGGCCTCGACCGCGGCGTCGTCTTCCAGTCCTACACGCTGCTGCCGTGGCTGACGGCGCAGCAGAACATAGAATTTGCCCTCAAGGCCGCCGGCTACGATCGCTCGACCTGCCGCAGGATTGCGCGCGAGCATCTCGACCTCGTCAAGCTCCCGCACTGCGCCGACCTCTATCCGTCGGAACTGTCGGGCGGCATGAAGCAGCGCGTCGCCATCGCGCGCGCTCTGTCCTATCGGCCCAAGATGCTGCTCATGGACGAGCCCTTCGGCGCGCTCGACGCCTTGACCAGGCACCAGATGCAGGAGCTGCTGACGCAGATCTGGGAGGAGCACCGGCTGACCGTGCTCTTCGTCACCCACGACGTGGAGGAGGCCGTCTACCTGTCCGACCGCATCGTCGTCATGGGGATCGGCCCGGGACGCATCATGCGAACCTTCAACGTCGACATAGAGCGCCCGCGCCGGGAAGAGATCATGGAAAGCGCCGAGTTCATGGACCTGCAGCGCAATGTCCACAAGGCGATCCGCGAAGCTTCAAGACGTCCAGAGATGGCATAAGGCGAGCCAGCGTTGCCGGCCGCCTGCGGAATCGCTCCTCTGCGACTAACATAATCGTTATCCGTCAATAGCTTACGAAGCGGTTCGCCAAAGTTGACAAGAGCCCGCGAGCGGCGGTGTCGCAGCTTCCGATTGGGCGGAATACGCCAAGCAATTCCAAGGGCGAAGCAAGCCAAATAACGGGGCGAGCCTTGCGCGTTCTTAAGCGCTTGCGGGCGTGCGGATAAGATTCGATCTGCGCATCGGAACTAATTGGCCCCTACCACGTTTTGGAGCTTGCGGTGAATTGTATACCTCGCCGCGAGGGCGGGACTTCATCTGATCATCAGTTTCTTCACAAACAGGTGGACTGGGGAGTGGCACTGTGAGCGTGCAGGCATCAAGGGCGCAATTGGATCGTCGCCAGATTCTCAATTCCTTAAAGGCCTTCAGGCGAGGCGACTTTTCCATCCGGATCGACAACATCTATGAGGGAATAGATTCCGATATTGCCGATGCCTTCAATCAGATCGTCGAACTCAACGATCAGGTGACGAAGGAGTTTGAGCGGCTGAGCAGAGTCGTCGGCAAGGATGGCAGAATTGGCGAGCGGGGTCATGTGCGCAATGCTACCGGCAGCTGGGAATCAAGCGTCAGGTCGGTCAACGACCTGATCGAAGACATGGTTCAACCGACCGCCGAAGTAGCCCGCGTCATCGGGGCAGTGGCGAAAGGCGACCTTTCCCAGACAATGATGGTCGAAATCGACGGTCGCCCGCTGCGCGGGGAGTTCCTGCGCATAGGCAAGATCGTCAACACGATGGTGGGACAACTGGCTTCCTTTGCCTCCGAAGTGACACGTGTCGCGCGTGAGGTTGGAACGGAGGGAAAGCTCGGCGGACAAGCGCGGGTGAAGGGCGTGGCCGGCACGTGGAAGGACCTGACCGACAACGTCAACGCCATGGCCACCAACCTTACCGGCCAGGTGCGCAACATCGCCGAGGTGACCACTGCGGTGGCGTCCGGCGATTTGTCAAAGAAGATCACCGTCGACGTGAAGGGCGAGATCCTCGAGCTCAAGAACACCATCAACACGATGGTCGATCAGTTGAACTCGTTCGCATCGGAAGTGACGCGCGTCGCGCGCGAGGTCGGCACGGAAGGCAAGCTCGGAGGCCAGGCGCGGGTCGAAGGCGTCGGCGGCACGTGGAAGGACCTCACCGACAATGTGAACTCCATGGCCGAGAATTTGACCGGCCAGGTTCGCAACATCGCCGAGGTGACGACCGCGGTCGCGCTGGGCGATCTCTCGAAGAAGATCACCGTCGACGTGAAGGGCGAAATCCTCGAGCTCAAGAACACCATCAACACGATGGTCGATCAGCTGAACTCCTTCGCATCAGAAGTCACGCGCGTCGCGCGTGAGGTCGGCACCGAGGGCAAGCTCGGCGGCCAGGCCCAGGTTCGCGGCGTCGCCGGCACTTGGAAAGACCTGACCGACAACGTCAATTCCATGGCCGAGAACCTCACCGGCCAAGTGCGCAACATTGCCGAGGTCACGACGGCGGTTGCTTCGGGCGACCTGTCGAAAAAGATCACGGTGGCGGTGCAGGGGGAGATACTCGAGCTCAAGGATACCATCAACACGATGGTCGATCAGCTGAACTCGTTTGCCTCGGAAGTCACGCGCGTTGCGCGCGAAGTGGGCACGGAAGGCAAGCTAGGCGGGCAGGCCGAGGTGAGGGGCGTCGGGGGAACCTGGAAAGACCTGACTGACAACGTCAACCTGATGGCGGCCAACCTGACGGGTCAGGTCCGAAACATCGCCGAGGTGACGACAGCCGTCGCCCGCGGCGACCTTTCCAAGAAGATCACCGTGGACGTCAAAGGCGAGATCCTCGAGCTCAAGGATACCGTCAATACGATGGTCGACCAGCTGAACTCCTTCGCCTCCGAAGTCACGCGCGTGGCGCGCGAGGTCGGTTCGGAAGGCAAGCTCGGCGGCCAGGCCCATGTGGAAGGCGTCGGCGGCACGTGGAAAGACCTGACCGACAACGTCAACGCCATGGCCGGCAATCTGACCGTGCAGTTGCGCGACGTGTCCAAAGTCGCAACCGCGATCGCAACCGGCGACCTGACGCAGAAGATCACCGTCGATGCCTTGGGAGAGATCCTGCAGATCAAGGACGTGATCAACACGATGGTTGATCAGCTGAATTCCTTTGCCTCGGAGGTGACGCGCGTGGCGCGCGAGGTCGGTTCCGACGGCAAGCTCGGTGGCCAAGCGCAGGTCAGAGGCGTGGGCGGCACCTGGAAGGACCTGACCGACAATGTGAACGCGATGGCGGCCAACCTGACGGGCCAGGTGCGCAACATCGCGGAAGTGACCACGGCCGTGGCGCTCGGCGACCTTTCCAAGAAGATCACCGTGGACGTCAAGGGCGAGATCCTTGAGCTCAAGTCGACCATCAACACCATGGTCGACCAGCTGAACTCCTTCGCCGGCGAGGTGACACGCGTGGCGCGCGAAGTCGGCACCGAAGGAAAGCTCGGCGGCCAAGCCCAGGTGCGAGGCGTCGCCGGTACATGGAAGGATTTGACCGACAACGTGAACTCCATGGCCGAGAATCTGACCGGCCAGGTTCGCAACATCGCCGAAGTCACGACCGCGGTCGCGCGAGGCGATCTTTCGAAGAAGATCACCGTCGACGTGAAGGGCGAAATCCTCGAGCTCAAGTCGACCATCAACACCATGGTCGACCAGCTGAACTCCTTCGCCGGCGAGGTGACACGCGTGGCGCGCGA